>NZ_JBHWDU010000008.1:0-165702 GCF_042734825.1 Kitasatospora sp. NPDC059648
CCCCGCACCGGATCCGGTGCGGGGCCCCTTCCGTACGACCGCGGGCCGCTGCCTACTTCGGCACCTCGGCCACCGCGCGAAGGTCGCGGGTGTCGGCGGCGAGCTTGTCCACGTCGGGCTGGGTGCCGTCGTCGGAGCCCTTCAGCACCATGACCACGCTGCTCTTGTCGGCCCAGGCGCAGAGGGCGAGCTTGCTCTCGCCGTCCTCGGACGTGGCGCAGTCCATCTGGCCGCCCTTGGGGCCCGGGTCGACCGAGTGCCGGCCGGTGACCGTGGCGCCCGCGCCGGTGAAGCCGCTGAACATCTGGTCCAGCTCCTGCTTGGGCAGCAGCACCTTGCCGTAGACGCCCACCGCGATCAGCTGGGGGTTGGAGTCGGAGTCCTGGTAGACCCCGGCGACGCCGGTGGGCTTCCAGTTGCCGTCGCCCTGGCCGATCTTCGAGGTGAGCTCGTCCTGGATCTTCCCGGTGACCGCCGGGTCGTCGTTGGCCTTGAGGTCCTTGAAGGTCGCCGGGAAGGCGATCTTCTCGGTGCCGGCGTTGCTGGTGGTGTCCCAGACGAAGTAGCCCAGGGCTCCGCCGACGATCACCAGCACGGCGGCGATGGTGCCGAGCACGATCCACAGGGTCCTGCGGGACTTGCGCGGCGGCACCGGCGCGTACCCGCCGTAGCCGGGGTAGGTCCCGGGCGCCGCCTCCGCGTACCCCGGGTAGCCGCCGGCCTCGGGCGCGCCGGGCGCGGGGTAGCCGGGCGGCGGGGCCTGCGGCGGGACGGCGCCGTAGCCGGGGGCGGTCGGCGGCGTCGCCGGGTAGCCGGGCTGCGGCGGGGGCCCGTACGGGTTCTGATCGGACATGCGAGGCCCTTTCTGGGACGTCACGCGTGGATGCCGCCGGAAGCTCCGGCGGTGTGGTGGTGCTGCGGCATGCCCCGGGTGCGGGCCCGGGTTACCTGGCGACCTTCATGGCGTCGCGGACGGCGCGGGCCTTGTCCGCGGCCTGGGCGGGGGTGAGGGCGGCGCCGCCGCCTCCGGTGAGGCTGGTGTTGGTGAAGGTCACGCGGGCGTAGGTGGACTTGTCCGCCCAGATGCACACGGTGGACTGGGCCTTGCCGCCGAGCAGCGAGTAGACGCCGCAGGCGAGCCGGCCCGAGGAGCTGTGGCTGTCCTGGGCGGGGAAGTCGGCCAGCGGGGTGGACCAGCTGAGGCCCTCGCCGCCCTTCTTGGAGTCCTCGATGATCTGGTCGGGGCTGTTGATCGTCCCGTAGAAGCCGGCCACGGAGAGGCCGGTCGTCACGTCGCCGCCCTTGGAGTAGGTGGCGACCACGACGGTCAGGTTGCTGCCGTACTTGTCGGCGTCCTTGGCCTCCGGCGTGGAGGTGTCGACCGCCTCCTCCTTGGCCGTCTTCTGGGTGTAGCCGTCGGGGAGGGTCTGCGGCGTGGAGATCTTGTACGTGCCGCCCGAGTCGCTGCCGGCGAGGAACTTCCACGCGGCGAAACCGCCGCCGCCGAGCACCAGGGCGCCGATGACCAGGCCGATCACCAGGCCGCCCTTGCCCTTGCGCGGCGGCGCCGGGTAGCCCGGCTGGCCGTACGGGCCCTGCGGGGGCACGCCGTACTGGGGCTGGGGCGGGCCGTAGGGCTGCTGGGGCGGGTAGCCGTACTGGGGCTGCGGGGCGCCGTAGGGCTGCTGCGGCGGGGCGCCGTAAGGCTGGCCACCGTAGGGCTGTCCCTGTTGCGGATACTGCTGCTGTCCCTGGCCGTACATCAGTCCTCGTGCTCCCCCGCCGCGCCCGCGGCCGATCTGGTGGTGGTAGTTCCGTGCACGTCCGGTCACCCGGACGAGTGCCCGGGCACGCTACCGCACGGCGCCCGCCCCGGCGGTGTCCGGGCGGGGGGAGTCCGCGGACCGAAAGCGGTTCGTAACCAGCGCCCCCGGTTACGTAAACTGTGCGTCGTGACCGACACGACGAACCAGCGCCCCGTGAGCACCACCGGGGACGATGCGGCAACCCTCCCGACGACCTACACCCCCGCGGACGTAGAGGGCGAGCTGTACGAGCGCTGGGTAGAGCGTGGCTACTTCACCGCGGACGCGAAGAGCGACAAGCCCGCCTACACGATCGTGATCCCGCCGCCGAACGTCACCGGCGTCCTGCACCTGGGCCACGCGTTCCAGCACACGCTGATGGACGCGCTGACCCGCCGCAAGCGCATGCAGGGCTTCGAGACGCTCTGGCTGCCCGGTATGGACCACGCCGGCATCGCCACCCAGAACAAGGTCGAGCAGCAGCTCGCCGAGGCCGGGCTGTCCCGGCACGACCTGGGCCGCGAGGCCTTCGTCGAGAAGGTCTGGGAGTGGAAGAAGAGCTACGGCGGCCGCATCCTCGGCCAGATGCGCCGCCTCGGTGACGGCGTGGACTGGTCGCGCGAGCGCTTCACCATGGACGAGGGCCTGTCCCAGGCCGTCCAGACCATCTTCAAGCGCCTGTTCGACGACGGCCTGATCTACCGCGCCGAGCGCATCATCAACTGGTGCCCGCGCTGCCTCACCGCGCTGTCCGACATCGAGGTGGAGCACGAGGAGGTGCCCGGCGAGCTGGTCTCGATCCGCTACGGCGAGGGCGAGGACTCGATCGTCGTGGCCACCACCCGGGCCGAGACGATGCTGGGCGACACCGCGGTGGCGGTCCACCCGGAGGACGAGCGGTACAGGCACCTGGTCGGGCGGACCATCAAGCTGCCGCTGACCGACCGGGAGATCCCGGTCGTCGCGGACGAGCACGTCGACCCGGAGTTCGGCACCGGCGCCGTCAAGGTGACGCCCGCGCACGACCCGAACGACTTCGCCATCGGCCAGCGCCACGACCTGCCGAACCTGACCGTGATGGACGACCACGGCGCGATCACCGTGCACGGCCCCTTCCTCGGCATGGACCGGCTGGAGGCCCGCTCGGCCGTCGTCGGCGCACTGCGCGAGCAGGGCCGGATCGTCGCCGAGAAGCGCCCGTACATGCACGCCGTCGGCCACTGCTCGCGCTGCCACACCGTGGTCGAGCCGCGCCTGTCGCTGCAGTGGTGGGTCAAGGTCGAGCCGCTGGCCAAGGCCGCCGGCGACGCCGTCCGCGACGGCAAGGTCGAGATCCACCCGAAGGAGCTGGAGCGCCGCTACTTCGACTGGGTCGACAACATGTACGACTGGTGCATCTCGCGCCAGCTCTGGTGGGGCCACCGGATCCCGGTCTGGTACGGCCCCGAGGGCGAGGTCGTCTGCGTCGGACCGGACGAGCAGCCGCCGACCGGCGAGGGCTGGCACCAGGACCCGGACGTCCTGGACACCTGGTTCTCCTCCGGCCTGTGGCCGTTCTCCACGCTCGGCTGGCCGGAGAAGACCGCCGACCTGGAGAAGTTCTATCCGACCGACGTCCTGGTCACGGGCCACGACATCATCTTCTTCTGGGTCGCCCGGATGATGATGTTCAGTCTGTACGCGATGGACGGTCAGGCGCCTTTCAAGACCGTCGCCCTGACCGGTCTGGTGCGCGACGAGTTCGGCAAGAAGATGTCGAAGTCCTCCGGCACCGCCGTGGACCCGCTGGACTGGATGGACGCCTACGGCGCCGACGCCGTCCGCTTCACCCTGGCTGGCGGCGCCAACCCGGGCGCCGACGTGCCGATCGGCGAGGACTGGGTCAAGGGCTCGCGCAACTTCTGCAACAAGATCTGGAACGCGACCCGCTTCGCGCTGATGAACGGCGCCACCGTCGAGGGCCCGCTGCCCGCGCCGGAGGAGATGACCGCGGTCGACCGCTGGATCCTGTCGCGGCTGAACGCCACCGTCGCCAAGGCGGACGCGCTGTACGACGACTTCCAGTTCGCCAAGGTCTCGGACGCGCTGTACCACTTCGCCTGGGACGAGGTCTTCGACTGGTACGTCGAGCTCTCCAAGACCACCCTGGCCAAGGGCGGCCCGCAGGCCGACGCCTCGCGCCGGGTGCTGGGCGAGGTCCTGGACGTCACCCTGCGGCTGCTGCACCCGATCGTCCCGTTCGTCACCGAGGCCCTGTGGACGACGCTCACCGGCGCCGAGTCGCTGGTCGTCTCCGAGTGGCCGAAGGACAGCGGCTACCGTGACGCCGCCGCCGAATCGGAGATCGCCACGCTGCAGCAGGTGGTCACCGAGGTCCGCCGGTTCCGTTCGGACCAGGGCCTGCAGCCCGCGCAGCGCGTGCCGGCCCAGCTGGAGCTGGCCGGCACCGTGCTGGCCGTCCACGAGGACGCGATCCGCTCGCTGCTGCGGCTGACCGTGCCCGAGGAGGGCTTCGCGGCCACCGCCTCGCTGCCGGTCGCCGGTGCCACCGTCTCGCTGGACCTCTCCGGCACCATCGACGTCGCGGCGGAGCGCAAGCGCCTCGCCAAGGACCTCGCGGCCGCCGAGAAGGAGAAGGCCCAGACGACCGCCAAGCTCGGCAACGAGGCCTTCCTGGCCAAGGCGCCGGACGAGGTGGTCGCCAAGATCCGCGTCCGCCAGGAGGCCGCGGAGGCCGACATCGCCCGGATCACCGCCCAGCTCGCGGCCCTGCCGCAGGGCTGAGCCGGCCGTAGCCCGACGAAGGGCCGCACCCCGCGACGCGCGGGGTGCGGCCCTTCGGGCTTTCCGGCGCGCGTGCCCGGTGTGTCTTCTTCCCGCGGCCAATGGGGAAGCTGCTACGTCTAATAGAGCAGCAACATTGCTCCCTTCCGGCGAATATTCATCCTGGACCGGGTGAGGTCCTATTCCGAGCGAATTGATTCCGGTCTTGCCCGCGCGCGTTCGCGGAAGTTTCCAGGTCGGATGTGTACGGTGTGTTCGGAGTTTCCGAAGGCGTTTCTGCTGAGCTTTCTGCTGAGCGGCGGACGGGAGGGCATGGCGTGGTGGTGACCGAGGAGTTGGCCCAGGAACTGCCTGCCGAGGCGGTCGAGGAGGCCAAGGCCAGGGCGGCGACGCTGCTGCTCGCCTTCCGGCACGGGAACCAGCTCGCTTTCGACCACGAGCTGGACCTGCTGCTGGCGGAGAACGTCGAGCGGGAGGTGACCACCCTGCTCGCCTGGATCGCCGCCGAGGCCGTGCGCAAGGCGTACGCCCCGGAGGTCGGCGACCGGGTGCTGCGGGCGATGGCCCGCCGGGCCCCGCAGGACAGCGCGGCGGTCCAGGTGGACGAGGAGAGCGCGAACGCCGCCCAGCTGATCGAGGCGGTCGCGGGCGGCCGGGTGGCCGAGGTCCGAGGCCTGGTCGCCGCGACGGCGGACACCACCTACCTGCTCGGCGGCCTGCTGCAGGGCGTCGCGATGATGCTGCCGCTGCTGCCCGAGGGCGAACTGTCCGAGATCACAGCCGAGTTGCGCCGTCGGCACGGCGGCGCCGCGCACGTCCCGGAGGCCCGGGCCGGGGCCTGAGGCCCTTCCCGGGCGAAGCCGGGGCAAAGCGGCCGTTCCCGCCCCGGCACCCATCGTGTTCGCGCCATGACACTCACCCTGTGGGGCCGGGCCGCCACCGCTCCGTAGACTGTGGTCGTGAGCGACAAGGCCGACCCGAATCCGTACACCCTCCGCCCCGCCGACGGCGACACCGGCGACGCCCTGCGTGAGGTCGAACTCGAACTCTCCAAGCGCTGGCCGGAGAACAAGCTGGAGCCCTCGCTCGACCGGATCGAGGCGCTGATGGACATCCTGGGCCAGCCCCAGCGGGCCTTCCCGTCCATCCACATCACCGGCACCAACGGCAAGACCTCCACCGCCCGGATGGTCGAGCAGCTGCTCAACACCTTCGAGCTGCGCACCGGCCGCTACACCAGCCCGCACGTGGAGACCGTCACCGAGCGGATCAGCCTGGACGGCGCCCCGATCAGCCCCGAGCGCTTCGTCGAGGTCTACCGCGACATCGAGCCCTACGTGCAGATGGTCGACGCCGCCCAGCCGGTGCCGATGTCCTTCTTCGAGGTGCTCACCGGCATGGCCTACGCGGCCTTCGCCGACGCCCCGGTGGACGTCGCGGTGGTCGAGGTCGGCATGGGCGGTTCCTGGGACGCCACCAACGTCATCGACGCCGCCGTCGCCGTGATCACCCCGATCGGGCTGGACCACACCGACAAGCTCGGCGAGACCACCGGCGAGATCGCGGTCGAGAAGTCCGGGATCATCAAGTCCGGCGCCGTCGCCGTGGTCGCCCAGCAGCAGCTGGACGCCGCCCAGGCCATCCTGCGCCGGGCCGTCGAGGTGGACGCCACCGTCGCCCGCGAGGGCATGGAGTTCGGTGTGATCCGCCGCGAGCTCGCCATCGGCGGCCAGCTGGTGACGCTGCGCGGACTCGGCGGTGAGGAGTACGAGGACGTCTTCATCCCGCTGCACGGCGAGCACCAGGCGCACAACGCGGCGCTGGCACTGGCCGCGGTCGAGGCCTTCTTCGGCGTCGGCGCCGCCCGCGGCGGGCAGCTGGACGCCGACAAGGTCCGTCAGGCCTTCTCCGGCGTCTCCTCGCCGGGCCGCCTGGAGGTCGTCCGCCGCAGCCCCACGATCATCCTGGACGCCGCGCACAACCCGCACGGCGCCCGGGCCACCGTCGCCGCGATCTCCGAGTCCTTCGGCTTCACCCGCCTGGTCGGCGTGATCGGCACCTCGGGGGACAAGGACGTGGCCGGTGTGCTGGAGGCCTTCGAGCCGATCCTGGCCGAGGTCGTCATCACCCAGAACTCCACCCACCGCGCGATGGACGTGGACGCGCTCGCCGCCCTGGCCGTCGAGGTCTTCGGCGAGGACCGGGTCCAGGTCGAGCCCCGGCTCGACGACGCCATCGCCGCCGCCGTCACCCTCGCCGAGGAGGAGGGCGACCTCGGCGGTGCCGGGGTGCTGGTCACCGGTTCGGTCATCACGGTGGGCGAGGCCCGCCTGCTGCTCGGGAGGAAGTGACATGAGGACGCTCTGCTCCTCGACGCTGATCGGCGAGGCGTTGTTGATCATGTTCGCGGCGCTGGTCGCGATGCAGCTCTCCCACGTCTCGACCGCCACGGTGTGGATCGTCAGCGGCGTCGCGATGGCGCTGTGCGTCGCGCTCTGCGGCATGATCAACCGCCCCGGCGCGGTGCAGATCGGCTGGGCGCTGCAGATCGGTCTGATCGCCAGCGGCTTCGTGCTGCCGACGATGTTCGGCCTCGGCGTGGTCTTCGCCGGCCTGTGGTGGTGCTCGGTGCACTACGGCCGCAAGGTCGACGAGTTCAAGGCCGCCCGCGCGGCCGCCGAGGCCCGGGCCCAGGCCGCCTGACGGGCCGGCCGGTCGTCCGCCGGCACCGGCGCAACCGACCGGTCGTTCACGCAAGGTAACCTCTGCCCCATACCGCATGCCGTACCGAATACCCAGGAGACGCACCGTGTCCCAGCGCACTCTCGTCCTGCTTAAGCCCGACGCCGTCCGCCGCGGCCTGGCGGGCGAGATCATCAGCCGCATCGAGCGCAAGGCCGGCTGGCAGCTGACCGCCGTCGAGCTGCGCACCTTCGACCGGGAGACCCTGGAGCACCACTACGCCGAGCACGTCGGGCGCCCCTTCTACGAGCCGCTGCTGGAGTTCATGACCTCCGGCCCGTCGATCGCGATGATCGTCGAGGGCGAGGAGGTCGTGAAGGGCATCCGGATGCTGGCCGGCGCCACCAACCCGCTGGAGGCCGGCTCCGGCACCATCCGCGGCGACTACGCGACCATCACCCGCGAGAACCTGATCCACGCCTCCGACTCCCCGGAGTCCGCCGAGCGCGAGATCAAGATCTTCTTCCCCGCGCACGCCTGATCCCGCGGGCGGCGCGCCCGGTAGGACGTTCGTACCGCCCCGGTCGGGTCCATTGGCCCGGCCGGGGCATTCTTATCGTGAAATAGGGAACTGGGGAGGCCGACACGGCGTCCCAATCCTGGGAGAAGCGATCACGCTCCGGACAATGGACGTCATGCCCCACGTCGACGTCCGTACCGCGCGGCGTGACTACGATGGACGCGACTCAAGGGCCCGGTAAGGCAGCTCAGCTGGTCTCCGCCCAAGCGTGGGCGCGCGCATCCGTCCACCCCCATGAACTCCGAGCCCGGGAAGGCACCCACACCCCATGGCGAGCAACCTGTCGTTCATCGGCCGCGACTTGGCGATCGACCTCGGAACAGCCAACACGCTGGTGTACGTCAGGGGCAAGGGGATCGTCCTCAACGAGCCGTCCGTCGTCGCGGTCAACACCAACACCGGCGGCATCCTGGCGGTCGGCGCCGAGGCCAAGAAGATGATCGGCCGCACCCCCGGCAACATCGTCGCCATCCGCCCGCTCAAGGACGGCGTGATCGCCGACTTCGAGATCACCGAGCGGATGCTGCGCTACTTCATCCTCAAGATCCACCGGCGCCGCTACCTCGCCCGCCCGCGCGTCGTGGTCTGCGTGCCCTCCGGCATCACCGGCGTCGAGCGCCGCGCCGTCATCGAGGCCTCCTCGCAGGCCGGCGCCCGCCAGGTGCACATCATCGAGGAGCCGATGGCCGCCGCGATCGGCGCCGGACTGCCCGTCCACGAGGCCACCGGCAACATGGTCGTCGACATCGGCGGCGGCACCACCGAGGTCGCCGTCATCTCCCTCGGCGGCATCGTCACCGCCCAGTCCATCCGGGTGGCCGGCGACGAGCTGGACAACGCGATCGTCCAGCACATCAAGAAGGAGTACTCCCTCCTCCTCGGCGAGCGCAGCGCCGAGCAGATCAAGATGAGCATCGGCAGCGCCTACGGCCTTGAGGGCGAGAAGGACGAGCACGCCGAGATCCGCGGCCGCGACCTGGTCAGCGGCCTGCCCAAGACCGTGGTCATCTCCGCCGCCGAGGTCCGCGCCGCCATCGACGAGCCGGTCAACTCGATCATCGACGCCGTCAAGACCACCCTCGACCAGTGCCCGCCCGAGCTGGCCGGCGACGTCATGGACCGCGGCATCGTGCTCACCGGCGGCGGCGCCCTGCTGCGCGGCCTGGACGAGCGGCTTCGCCGCGAGACCGGCATGCCGATCCACATCGCCGAGAACCCGCTCGACTCCGTCGCACTCGGCTCCGGCAAGTGCGTCGAGGAGTTCGAGGCGCTCCAGCAGGTACTGGACGCCTCGCCGCGCCGTTAGCACCACAGCGAAGATTCCGACACTCAACTGAACGGGCTGCCGCCCGGGCCCCACGGCCCCGGGCGGCAGCCAGGTACGAAGGGGCAGTACCAGCACCGTGAGGGACACACGAGAGAGCCGGCTGCTGCTCATCCTGCTGGTGGCCGTCGCCTTCGCGCTGATCACCGTGGACATCAAGGGCGGTGAGGACTCCCCGCTCGGCCCGGCCCGGCACGCGGCCGCCGGCGTCCTCGGCCCGGTCGAACGCGGCGCCGCCACCCTGGTGGACCCGGTCGCGAACACCGTCCGAGCCTTCCGCGACGCCGCCACCGACAGCGGCCGCGCCGACCAGCTCGCCCGCGAGAACACCGAACTGCGGCAGAAGCTCGCCTCCTCCGACATGGCCACCGGGCGCACCAAGCAGCTGGACGACCTGCTGCGCACCGCCGGCGCCGGCGGATACACCGTCAAGGCCGCCCAGGTCATCGCGATCGGGCCGGCCCAGGGCTTCTCCTGGACCATCACCATCGACGCCGGCGGCGACGACGGCCTCACCCGCGACATGACGGTCATCAACGGCCAGGGCCTGGTCGGCCGGGTCACCACCGTCGCTCCGACCACCGCCACCGTGCTGCTCGCCTCCGACCCCGGCTTCTCGGCCGGCACCCGACTGGAGGGCAGCGGCGAGATCGGCTTCGCCTCCGGCGGCGGCGACAGCCCGATGAAGGTCTCCCTGCTCAACGGCAAGGCCCAGGTGAAGAACGGCGACCGGCTGGTCACCTTCGGGTCGCAGAGCGGCCGCCCCTTCGTGCCCGGCGTCCCGGTCGGCAAGGTCGTCGAGGTCCAGGCCAACGCCGGCCAGCTGACCAAGACCGTCCTGGTCGAGCCCTTCGTCCAGTTCACCCGGCTCGACCTGGTCGGCGTGGTGGTCGTGCCGCCGCGCACCGACCCGCGCGACGCCGTGCTGCCGCCCGCCCCCACCCCGGGGCAGAGCCAGGCCCCCGCCCAGCCGCAGGCCACCGCGCCCGCCGCCCCGCCCGCCAAGCCCAATGGGGGGAACTGAGCCATGCGCCTCGCCCGCATCCCCGTCGCCGCCGCGCTGGTCCTGCTCGGCCTGATCCTCCAGGTCAGCGTCTTCGGCCGGCTCCAGCTCCCGGGAGCCACCCCGGACATACTGCTGCTCATCGTGGTTGGCCTGGCCATGGTCTACGGACCGACCGGCGGCTGCCTGGTCGGCTTCGCCGGCGGCCTGCTGGCCGACCTCGCACCGCCCTCCGACCACGCGATCGGCCGCTACGCCCTGGTGCTCTGCCTGATGGGCTACGCCGCCGGGCTGCTGCGCCCCGAGCACGGCCGCCAGCGCTCCGTCTCCAGCGCGCTGATGGTGGTCGGCGCCGCGGCGATCGCCTCCACCCTGCTGTACGCGATGGTCGGCGCCCTGGTCGGCGACACCGCGGCCCGGCACGTCGGCCTCGGCGGCCTGGTGATCAGCGCCCTGCTGTACGACCTGCTGCTGGCGCCGTTCGTGGTGCCGCTGGTGATGCTGCTCGGCCGCCGCTTCGGGCGCGACCCGGTGGCCGCCAGCGACGACGACCAGAGCGGCCCCGGACTGGGCACGCTGGCCCGCTACCGCACCACCCGCGAGGTCTCGGCCGGCCCGTCCTACAAGAAGCGGCGCATCCCCGGCTTCGCCCGGCGCCCGTAACGGCCCGTCCAGCCCCCGACCTCCTGATCCTCCCGCATCCCTGGAGCGCACGAGACGTGAGCAACATCCCCGAGACCGGCCGCACCCGGCGGGTGACGATCCGTCTGGTGGTGCTGCAGATCCTGGTGCTGTCGCTGCTCGCCACCCTCGGCGGACGGCTGTGGTACCTGCAGATCCGCAACGCCAAGGAGTACACCGCCAAGGCGACCGGCAACCACATCCGCGAGGTGGTCGAACCGGCCGTCCGCGGCGAGATCCTGGATGCCTCCGGGCGGGTCCTGGCCGGCAACGAGACCCGGCTGGTGGTCTCCGTGAGCCGCACCTCGCTGCTCCAGCAGAAGGACGGCGGCAAGGCGGTGCTGGGCCGGCTGGCCGAGGTGCTCGGGATGCCCGCCAAGGACGTCCAGGAGAAGGTCCGGCTCTGCGACGCCAAGACGCCGCAGCCGTGCTGGAACGGCTCGCCGTACCAGCCGATCCCGGTCACCAAGGAGGCGACCACCCAGCAGGCGATGCAGATGATGGAGCGCCGCGAGGACTTCCCCGGGGTCACCGCGCAGCCCACCGCCGTGCGCCACTACACCGGCGCCGAGGGCGCCAACATGGCCCAGGTGCTCGGCTACCTCTCGCCGGTCACCGACGAGGAGGTCAGCAGGACCGCCGACAAGAGCGGCCTGGACCGCTACCTGCCGGCCGACCAGATCGGCCGGGCCGGCCTGGAGTCGGTGTACGACCGCGACCTGCGCGGCACGGCCGGCATCACCAAGCTGGAGGTGGACAACCTCGGCCGGGTGATCGGCACCGCCGGCGCCGTCGCCCCGCAGACCGGCAACAACCTGGTCACCAGCATCGACGCCCGGGTGCAGAAGGTCGTCGAGGACAACCTGGCGCAGGCCATGGCCGACGCCCGGAAGACCTTCGACAAGGTCACCAACCGCAACTACGAGGCCGACTCCGGCGCAGCCGTCGTGATGGACGTGCACACCGGCCGGATCATCGCGATGGCCAGCGCCCCGACCTACGACCCCAACCTGTGGGTGGGCGGCATCAGCGGCAAGGACTACCAGGCGCTGACCAGCAAGGACTCCAACTTCCCGCTGCTCAACCGGGCCATACAGGGTCAGTCCGCCCCCGGCTCGACCTTCAAGGTCGTCTCCACCACCGCCGCCGTGCAGGCCGGCTACTCGCTGGACGGCACCTACCCGTGCCCGAAGGCCATGACCATCGGCGGCCGCGAGTTCAAGAACTTCGAGAGCGAGAGCTTCGGTTCCATCTCCCTGGAGAAGGCGCTGGAGGTCTCCTGCGACACCGTCTTCTACGGCCTGGCGTACGACCAGTGGATGAAGGACGGCGGCATCAAGCCGAAGAAGGACCCGGCCGACTGGTTCTTCAAGACCGCCCATGAGTTCGGCCTCGGCGCCAAGACCGGTATCGACCTGCCCTCCGAGGTCCCCGGCCGGGTGCCGGACCGGCAGTGGAAGCAGTCCTTCTACGACAACAACAAGGACGCCTGGTGCGCGCAGGCGCAGAAGGGCGGCAACAGCTTCTCCGACCAGATCGCCAAGGAGAACTGCGTCGACGGCTACCAGATGCGCGCCGGTGACGCCGTCAACTACGCGATCGGCCAGGGCGACACCCTCGTCACCCCGATCCAGATGGCCCGGATCTACTCGGCGCTGGCCAACGGCGGCACCTTCTACCGGCCGACCATCGCCAAGGCCGTGATAAGCCCGAGCGGGGACCTCGTCCGCGAGATCGCCCCGCAGGCGGACGCCAAGTTCCCCGGCGACCAGAAGCTGCTCAGCTACATCGACCAGGCCACCGCGGGCGTCATCACCAGCGGTACCGCCGCCTGGAAGTTCAACGGCTGGCCGCAGGACAAGATCGCGCTGCACGCCAAGACCGGCACCGCCGAGGTCGAGGGCAAGCAGACCACCTCCTGGCTGGACACGTACAGCAAGGACTACGCGGTCATCATGACGATCAGTCAGGGCGGCACCGGCTCCGGCGGCTCCGGCGACGCCATCCGCCGGATCTACCAGGCGCTGTACGGCGTGGACGACAAGGGCAACATCGACAACGGCAAGGCGCTGCTGCCGACGCCGCAGGGCGACCTGCCGAAGTTCAACCCGGACGGCACCGCGATCATCAAGCCGGCCGCGTACACCGTCGACCCGGCGCAGGGCTCCGTCTCCCCGGCTCCGGCCTCGCTCGCTCCGGCCCTGCCGGACGCCCCCCCGGCGCAGGCGGGCGCGGTCACGGCGGCGGGCTACGACCCCTCGGCGACCTTCCTCGATCCGGCACCGCCGGCCGGCAGCTCCGCCTCCTACACCGCCGCCGACGCGGCGCTCGAACCGGCCGGCCGCCAGGGAAGGGGACGGGCATGAGCTCCTACGGCTCGTACCGACAGCTGCGGCTGACCCCCCAGCGCAGCGGGGTCTCCAAGGCCCTGGCCAAGGACTCCCCGATCTGGCGGCTGGACTGGATACTGCTGCTGGCCGGACTGGCCCTGTCGGCCGGCAGCTCGCTGCTGGTGTGGTCGGCCACCCGCGGGCGGGACAACCTCACCCACGGGGATCCGCAGTACTTCCTCTACCGGCACCTGACGAACTTCGTCATCGGCCTGGTGCTGTGCGCCCTGGTGATAGGGATAGGAGCCCGGCGGTTCCGCACCCTGGTGCCCTTCGTCTACGTCGGCGTGATCCTGCTGCTGCTGGCGACGCTCAGCCCGATCGGCTCGACCGTCAACGGCGCCCACTCGTGGATCCAGCTCGGCGGCGGCTTCTCCGTCCAGCCGGCCGAGTTCGCGAAGATCGCCATCCTGCTGGCGATGGCCGTCGTGCTGTCGGACCAGGTCGACGCGGGGGAGCGGGAGTTCCCCTCGCACCGGTCGGTGTTCCGGGGCCTGCTCTGGGCCTGCGTGCCGATGGGCCTGGTCCTGCTGATGCCGGACGCCGGGTCGGTCATGGTGATGTCCGCGATCGTGCTGGGGATCCTGCTCGGCTCCGGCGCCGCCAACCGCTGGGTGCTCGGCATCCTCGCGCTCGGCGTCGGCGGCAGCATCGCGATCTGGAAGCTCGGGCTGCTGAGCCAGTACCAGATCGACCGCTTCGCCGCCTTCGCCAACCCCCAGCTCGACCCCAACGGCGTCGGCTACAACACCGCGCAGGCCCGCATCGCGATCGGCTCGGGCGGGCTGACGGGCAAGGGGCTGTTCCACGGCACCCAGACCGTCGGGCAGTTCGTGCCGGAGCAGCAGACCGACTTCGTGTTCACCGTCGCCGGTGAGGAACTCGGCTTCGTCGGGGCGCTCGCCATAATCGCGCTGGTCGGCGTGATCCTGTGGCGCGCCTGCCGGATCGCCCGCCAGGCGACCGACCTGTACGGGACGATCGTGGCGGCCGGGATCATCGCCTGGTTCTCCTTCCAGGCCTTCGAGAACATAGGGATGTGCCTGGGCATCATGCCGGTCGCCGGCATCCCGCTGCCCTTCGTCTCCTACGGCGGCTCGTCGATGTTCGCGGTCTGGGTCGGCATCGGGCTGCTCCAGGCGGTGCGCAGCCAACGGCCGATAGCGGCCTGAGCGTTCGACGGCAGAGGGCCGGTCCGGGCTACTCCCGGACCGGCCCTTTTCTCTGCCACTTCGATGAGTTGACGGAGCGTCAGGTCGACTGCAGCAGGCAGTCGGCGGCGGTGAGGGCCGCCCGGGTCTGGTGGGCCAGCTGCTCCTGGACCGGGACCCAGCGGGCGCCGAAACGGCTGCGCAGCCGGTCCAGGCTGTCCGCCACCACGGCGCGGGCGCGCTCGCGGGCGGCCTCGGCGGCCGGGCCGCGGGCGTCGGCGAGCAGCCGCAGCAGGACTGAGGCGACCCGCAGCGGCAGCCGGGCCGCGACCAGTCCGGCGGTGGTCGCCCGCGCGGTGCTCAGCGGCCCCGTGCACCACAGCTCCAGCCACTCGGCGGCCACCCGCGGGGCCACCGCCAGGTTGAACTCGGCGGTGCGCGCCAGCGGACCGTACGCCTCCCGGGCCTGCGCCGGGACGCGGGCGAGCAGGGCGGTGAGCTCCTCGGCGAGGGCGGTGAGCTCGCGGGCCGCGTCGCCGACGGCCTGCGGCCCGGCCGGGTGGGCGCGGGCGTCGCCGACCGCGTCCACCGCCCACATCGGGACCTCCAGGACGGCGGTCACCGCGCCGTACCGGGCCGCGTAGGCCCAGGTGGAGAGCTCGGGCTCGTCCGGCAGCGCCCGCGGGGTGCCCGGGCCGCCGGGCGCCGGCATCAGATAGGTGCCGGGGGCCGGGCTGGTCCAGCCGACGGCGTCGTAGGAGTCCACGTCGAGCGGGATGCCGGCCCGGTCGGCGGAGCGGGCGAAGCGTTCGGCCAGGCCGCGGACCGGGCCGGTCAGCTGGACGAAGGCGCCGCCGAAGTCCACCCCGTGCAGCGAGCACTGGAGGAAGGGGCGAAGCTCGTCGATCAGTCCGGTCAGCGCCACGCTCTCCGGCATCGGCGGGCGGCCGGAGCCGGGGGCGGGCAGCAGCTCGGGCTGCTCCTCGAAGGCGGGGCGGAAGAAGTGCTCGTAGTGGCGGCGCATGGTGAGCGGTCCGTCCAGCCAGCCCGCGTTGAGCGCGGCGCCGTCCGGGTCCAGGCACAGCAGCAGGTGCCAGGACAGGCCGGGCCGGGCGGAGCGCTCCAGCAGCACCTCGGCGAGCCGGACGGCGGCGGCGGTGCCGATCGGCTCGTTCGGGTGCGGGCCGCCGACCACCAGCACGGCGCGCGGCCCTCGGTCGACCGAGAGCAGGAGCAGGGGGCGTCCGGCCCGGGAGCGGCCCACCTCGCGCAGCCGGCAGCGGTCCGGGTGGCGCAGGGCGAGCCGCCGGGCCGCGCACTCGGCCTGGGCCGGGGTGGGGTAGCGGGCAGGCCGGGCGTCGAGGGTCCGCGGGGACAGGGGCCGGACCCGCCGACCGGTGTCGGTCATGGTTCTCCTTGCGACCGGCCCCACGGCCGCCGGGGCGCGGGCGTGCTGCGCCGCCGACCGCGGCCTGCGGGCCGGGGACGGGCTCTGCGGGGCCGGGGGCAGCGGCCTCGCGGGGGACGGGGGAGGGCGTGCTGGGGCGAGCGGGCCGCCGGGGGAGTCGGCGTTGGCCGAGCGTACGACCCAACTCCCGTCTCGGGAAGAGGTGCAGGGCCTTGGACAGGGCCCTGTCAGTACCGCACGGGCCGTCCGGGCGTGTCAACGGCGGACGGCGCCGGGCGGTGGGCGCGCACCGCGCGTGCCAGGGCGGTCACCGGCGGAGACGGGCCGCACCGGAGCGTGCGGTGGCCGCCTCCGGCGCAGACGGGTCGATCCCCGGATTGGGCTACCCTTGAGGGTCACCCCTCCCGTGCCGGCTCGCGGCACCGAATCACGTCGTAAGGGTTCCTAGTACATGACTGTCGAATCGGTCTTCCCACGCCTGGAGGCACTCCTCCCGCACGTCCAGAAGCCGATCCAGTACGTCGGCGGCGAGCTCAATTCGACCGTCAAGGACTGGGACGCCTGCGACGTCCGCTGGGCGCTGATGTACCCCGACGCCTACGAGGTCGGGCTGCCCAACCAGGGCGTCATGATCCTCTACGAGGTGCTGAACGAGCGCGAGGGCGTGCTGGCCGAGCGCACCTACAGCGTCTGGCCGGACCTCGAAGCGCTGATGCGCGAGCACCGCGTCCCGCAGTTCACGGTGGACGCCCACCGGCCGGTGAAGGCCTTCGACGTGTTCGGGCTGTCCTTCTCCACCGAGCTCGGCTACACCAACATGCTGACCGCGCTCGACCTGGCCGGCATCCCGCTGGAGGCCAGGGACCGCACCGACGAGGACCCGATCGTCCTCGCCGGCGGCCACGCGGCCTTCAACCCGGAGCCGATCGCGGACTTCCTGGACTGCGCGGTGATCGGCGACGGCGAGCAGGCCGTGCTCGACATCACGGAGATCGTCCGCGCCTGGAAGGCCGAGGGCCGGCCGGGCGGCCGCGACGAGCTGCTGCTGCGCCTGGCCCGCACCGGCGGGGTGTACGTGCCCAAGTTCTACGACGTGGAGTACCTGGCCGACGGCCGGATCGGCCGCGTCGTGCCGAACGCCCCGGGTGTGCCGTGGCGGGTGTCCAAGCACACGGTGATGGACCTCGACGAGTGGCCGTACCCGAAGCAGCCGCTCGTCCCGCTGGCGGAGACGGTGCACGAGCGGATGTCCGTCGAGATCTTCCGCGGCTGCACCCGCGGCTGCCGCTTCTGCCAGGCCGGCATGATCACGCGCCCCGTGCGGGAGCGAAGCATCACCGGCATCGGCGAGATGGTCGAGCGCGGGCTCAAGGCGACCGGCTTCGAGGAGGTCGGCCTGCTGTCGCTGTCCAGCGCCGACCACACCGAGATCGGCGACATCGCCAAGGGTCTGGCGGACCGCTACACCGAGGACAAGATCGGCCTGTCGCTGCCGTCCACCCGCGTCGACGCCTTCAACATCGACCTCGCCAACGAGCTGTCCCGCAACGGGCGCCGCTCCGGGCTCACCTTCGCCCCCGAGGGCGGCAGCGAGCGCATGCGCAAGGTGATCAACAAGATGGTGTCGGAGGAGGACCTGATCCGCACCGTCGCCACCGCCTACGGCAACGGCTGGCGCCAGGTGAAGCTGTACTTCATGTGCGGCCTGCCCACCGAGACCGACGAGGACGTGCTCCAGATCGGCGAGATGGCGAAGAACGTCATCCAGAAGGGCCGAGAGGTCACCGGCCAGAACGACATCCGCTGCACCGTCTCCATCGGCGGGTTCGTGCCCAAGCCGCACACCCCGTTCCAGTGGGCCCCGCAGCTGTCCGCCGAGGCCACCGACGCCCGCCTGGCCAAGCTGCGCGACTCGATCCGCGGCGACCGCAAGTACGGCAAGAACATCGGCTACCGCTACCACGACGGCAAGCCGGGCATCGTCGAGGGCCTGCTCTCCCGCGGTGACCGCCGCGTCGGCGCGGTCATCCGCGCGGTCTACGAGGACGGCGGCCGCTTCGACGGCTGGCGCGAGTACTTCTCGTACGACCGCTGGATGGCCTCCGCCGAGAAGGGCCTGGCCGGCACCGGCGTCGACGTCGACTGGTACACCACCCGCGAGCGCTCCTACGAGGAGGTGCTGCCCTGGGACCACCTGGACAGCGGCCTCGACAAGGACTGGCTGTGGGAGGACTGGCAGGACGCCCTGGAGGAGGTCGAGGTCGACGACTGCCGCTGGACGCCGTGCTTCGACTGCGGCGTGTGCCCCCAGATGCAGACGGCTATACAAATCGGCCCTACGGGCAAGAAGCTGCTTCCGCTGACTGTAGTCAACGGCGCTGACCAGCAAAAGTAGGTGGCGACGACGTGAGTGACACGGTGAGCGATCTGTGTGACTTACTTCACGGCCTCCCGGAGCGTGAGCGGGAACTCGTCCTAGGCGCACTCGGCATGATGCGCGCCCGGGGCGGGTCCGCCGCCCCCTCCGGGGAGGCCAGGCAAGGCGGCCGGAGGACCCCTCTGCCCGCCGCCCGGAGTGCCCCGGGTATCGAGTCCTCGATCGAGTGGGTCTGACCCCTTGAGCGACGCATGGAGCCCTCCCCGATCCGATCGGGGAGGGCTCCTGTGTTGTGCGGTCCGGGCGGCCGGGAGGTGCCGCTCTACGGACTGACTGCAGGGCTTGACCGTCGCTGCGCCGGATCACGTGTCGGCATTGAGCGCTTCTCGCGCCGCCTGCTGGAAGATCCGTCCGGGTCCCCTCTTCCCTGCTACAGCGGCCATGTAGCGATCATCGAAGTCGGGTAGATGGCCGTGCCCTACCTCGCGGGCCGCTTCGTGCCATGCGATTGCTGCCTGGTCCAGCGCGTACATGGCGCGGCGGAGGACTTCGGCCGCCTCTGCTACGGGACCTGGCCCCACGACCGCAACGGTGGAGACCGCTGCGCTGAATGGAACCCAAGCTGCATGCGCCTCAGCAACCTCTGAGTCCCACTGATCCGGGGTGGTGCCGTTCGTGCGGAGCCGGTCCGCGACCCGCCACCAGCGAGCCGACAACTGCTTCGACGCACTGATGCAGGCGCTGTACGCCTCTCGGCGCACCTCCTCCAGCCGGTGTCGCTGATCTATGCGTTGCTGGCGCTCCTGATATCGGGCCTGGCCGATGACGGTGAGCCACCCACCCCCGGCGCCACCGAGCATGCCGATGGCCGCTCCGACCACGGCCGCTATCCCTGAATCCATGCCAGTGAGGTGCCCGCTGATCTCCGACACAACCACCGGTGGTCGCCTCGGCTCGGAGGGCCCGCACTGTCCCACCAATGAGTGAAGGCTGATGCCTTCAGCTACCGCTGATGAGTGACAGGTGGGCGGCGGCTGACTTTGACAGACTCTCCAGGATGGCCTTGCCCTTCTCGGCGGTGCCGAGTGAGGGGCGGCCGATGATGCCGTTCTGGGTGTAGCCGGCCATGCCCAGGGCGAGGAGGTGGGGGCGCTCCGGGGCGTCGTGGTCGTCCTGGTCGATGCCTTCGCGGATGAGCTCCGGGGCGCCGTGGAGGAGGAGCGACACCTCCAGTTCGCCGCCGTGCATGTCCTCGGAGCCTGAGCTCTCCAGAGCGGCGGCTTCGCGCGCCCGGTGCCAGTCCTCGCGGACGGGGAAGAGGGCGACGCGGGGGCCCTCGGTGTTGGCCTCCTGGACCACGTTCGAGAGGACGTAGTTCCCGCCGTGGCCGTTCACGATGAGCAGGCCGGGGACGCCGGAGGCCTGGAGGGACTTCCGGACGTCGTTGATCACGGCGTAGAGCGTGCCGGCGCTGATGCTGACGGTGCCTGGCATGTGGGCGTGCTCGTGGGAGCACGACACGGTGATGGGCGGCAGGAGGAACAGGTCGTAGTCGGTGGCGATTCGTTGGGCGATCAGGCTGGCGACGACGGTGTCGGTGGTCAGGGGCAGGTGATCGCCGTGCTGTTCGAAGCTGCCGACCGGCAGTACGGCGATCTTCGCGCCGCGCTGGCGTTCGTCTGCGGAGGTGGCGGCCGTGATCAGAGCGTCCATGGACTCAGCCTCTCTCATCAGGTCGTCAGCGGTCGAGAGGGTCCATTGGGTTGTCGTGGGGCGGACCCAAGGGCTGCTTGGTGGTCCGCCTAAAGCTGAACACGACCGCCCGCGCTGGCAGCAGCCGCTCGTGGAGGTCGGCGACCACGCAGGTGTCAACTTCGAGGACCACGCCGCGGCAGTCCCCGAACTCAGTGACGCCGTGCAGGAGGTTCCCGCGTCGTCCGTCGTATCTCGCGACAGTTGAGTATTCGTACTCTGGTGTGATCATCCGACTCTTGGTTCGATCGACTCCGAACGGAGCAATCGATCCCACACGTACTGGATGTGACGAGTGAGCGGTAAGAGCGACGACGCGGTGAAGGTGGATACCAACGGCCTGAAGAAGGTCGGAAAGCAGTGCCATGACATCGCGGAGCAGATGCCGGCCGAACTGGCCCGGGTGCACAAGCCCTCAGACGAGGCTGCGACCGGTCTGAGCGGCTGGCTCTCCGGCGCCGCGATCACGGCGTGCACGGAGGCGTGGGAGAAGGGGCAGCGCCAACTCGCCAAGGACATCGGCGACAACGGCAACAACATGATCACCGCGGCGGACAACTATGACGGCGTGGATGACGCCGTACACAAGAGCCTGGTCTACGGGGGCCGGTAGATGGATCTGTACCAGCTGGAAAACGCGCAGCCCTCGCGTCTGGCCGCTCTCGCCAACGCCTACGACTCCCTCGGGAAGGCCAACCACGCCCATTTCGAGGCGGTGAAGGAGACTTCCCGCTGGGTCGGCACCAACTGGTCGGGGACCGCCGGGAAGGCCGCGAGCAGCAAGCTGAAGCAGACGAACAACGCGCTGGACGGCTCGTACGTGGCGATGCAGGCGACGAGCGCGCTGCTGCGCCATGCCGCCGAGGCGTTCGAGCTCGCGCAGTCCAAGCTGACCGAAGCGCTGGCGGAGGCTCGGAAGGCGGAGTTCACGGTCGGCGCCGACGGGTCGATCACGTATCCCAAGCCGAGTAAGGCGGAGCAGAACGACCCCGATTACGACGCCCCGAAGAGGGCCAGTGCCCTGGCCGAGCGGATCAGCAAGGCGATAGCCGAGGCGGACGCGGTCGATCAGAAGGTCGCGCTACGCCTCAACGCCATCGCGCAGTTGGCGACCTTCGACGGGCTCAACCCCGAGGCCGCGCAGATCCAGCTCGACGCCGTCAACTCTCTTGACGAGGGGCTGAGGAGCCTCGGGTGGCCAGGCAAGGACGCCACCGCAGCCGAGGTCAACGCCTGGTGGAAGGGGCTGACCCCGGACGAGCAGCAGAAGATGTTGACCCTGCACCCCGACCTGCTCGGCGGTCGTAACGGCATCCCCGCCGAGGTGCGGGACAAGGCCAACCGGGTGCAGCTGGACGGGATGATCAAGTACCTGGAGGAGAAGCCGCACCGGTCGGGCTACGACGACAGCAAGCTGGAGGGCCTCAAGGCGCTCCGGGACAAGCTCGCCGCCAACGGCGCCCATCTCAACGACACCGACCCCAGGACCAAGCAGCCTCCGATGTTCCTTCTCGGGGTCGGCATGGAGTCCCACGGTCGGGCGATCGTCTCCTACGGCAATCCGGACACTGCGGACAACGTATCGGCGTATGTGCCGGGCCTTAACACCAGGCTCGACGGGCACTTCGTCAACAACGACGTCCAGCGTGCGCGCAACATCTACGACGCGGCCACCCAGAACGACCCGACGAAGAAGAACGCATCCATCGTCTGGCTCGACTATGACGCGCCCCAGATCAACATCGACGGCAACGACCCCACCAATGACCTCAAGGTCACGGGCACGGATAATGCGAAGGCGGGCGGCAAGACGTACAGCGCGTTCATGCAGAGCCTGCGTGCCACGCACGAGGGCGCGGTACCCGCCCATGTCACGACGGTGGCGCACAGCTATGGCTCCCTGACCGCCGGCGAGGCGTCCAAGCAGCCAGGCGGCCTGTACTCCGATGACGTGGTGATCATCGGCAGCCCGGGGATGGATGTCGGTAAGGCCTCCGATCTCGGTGTCCAGGACGGGCACGTTTTCGCGGCCGCGGCCAAGAACGACAAGGTGGCACAGCTCCCCGACTTCACCCCCGACCCCAATACCCTTTGGTTCGGTACAGACCCGGCCAGTGCTGCCTTCGGAGCGAAGCGGTTCGGCGCTCCGGACGGGCCTGACAAGGGCTGGTGGGGCGCCGTCGGGGGTGACATCCCGGCGCACTCCAGCTACTTCGACGCCCGTGAGGAGGACGTTACGCATCAGGACGGCTCCAGGAGCTCGGAAGTCGTTCGCCACCCGGACGGGACGATCGAGCCGAACGAGTCTCTGCAGGCCATCGCCCAGGTGGTTAGCGGTCACGGTGACCAGGTCGTGACGGTGCCGCCCCGATGAGCGGGGAAAGCGGCGTGCGCCGCGGATGCCTGCGGGTGCTGGGGGTGGGCGTGTTGGTGGTGGCGGGGTTCGTCGCCTGGCTCGTGTACGGCTGGTGGGACGTGCGGCAGCCTGCAGAGACGCCGATGCGCGAAGGGGTGCCGAGGCTCGACCGGATGCTGGAGAGCACCACGGCGGGTATCGAACCACCGGTCCGGATGGCCTACGGGTTGATCCACTCCAAGCAGTACGACACCGGGCTCAACGACGAGGTGGACAAATACCACATCAGCGAGACCGGCCAGATCGTGACCCGGATCTCGCCAGCCAGAGCCGTCGAGTTGTCGAACCGGGTTGAGGCCCGCTGGAAGCAGCTTGGCTACTCGACGACGCGTCCCGCGGGGTCGGCGTCGACCGTCAAGGCCACGACCGGGGACGGCAGTGAGCTGGAGCTGGACATCTCGGCAGACGGACGGGCGACCGTCCAGGTCGACCTGGGCCAGTACTTCCGAAACTCGCCCTTCACCCGTCCGAATGGGGCCCCTGACGGATCGACCACCGAAGCGGTGGCACTGACAGAGGACCCGTACTGGTCGCGCTGATCCGCCAGGAGGTCCAGTTAGGTTCCGTCCGGTGGATCATGTGACCTTCATTTGGTCGGATCGTTGTTCTGGTCGTGGGGTGGGGCGATGCGATTTGACGAATGACGAGTGGGGGCGGCTGGAGCCAGCATCTGCCTAACTGATCGTTTCGGAATGAGTTGAGCACTGGGCCGGGTGTTCGGCGATCTTGCTCGGCCAGGGTGTTCGAGTGACTGTCGATCTTGTTCGGGAGGATCTGTGGGAGCGTGTGGCTCCGCTGTTGCCGCCTGCTCCCGGATGTAGCCATCGCTACGGGCCGGTTGCGTGTGTCGGATCGAACGGCGCTCGCGGGCATCGGGTACGTGCTGCGAACTGCTGTGGCCTTGGCGGGTTGCCCCCTGAGGTCGCAGGCTGCTCGGGCGTGACGGCGTGGCGCCGGCTGCGGGGACGACGACTTCGGTGCGGAGTTGGCGGCGAACCTCGACCCTGACTCGTGGATGTGGCTGCCGGGGGTGGACTACGCCGCTTGCTGGCGGGTAGCGAGACAGACGGCCGACGAGCTGAACAGCCTGCTCGCTGCGTGTGGCGTGGCCCGTGCGCAGCTTCGGGCCATCGCCGACACCGACGCCCAGGGTGCTCCGGTAGTCCGGCTTGACGGTATTGCCGAAGGGTGGCTATGCCTCGAAAGGCTGCTGTGCCTGGCCGCCTATGCGCGGCGTGAGTTGCGGTGACCGGGCTGGTGTCTGTATATGCAGCAGCCAGCACCAGTAAGCTGCTCTGCCTGGATGCAGGCTAAGCAATTAGCGCGACACCTGCGCCTTCGCGCCTGGGCCCACATGCTCGGCTACCGGGGACACTGCCTCACCAAGACGCGGGCGTACTCCACTACCTATGGCCGGCTCCGAGCCGACCGGGCCGAACACGCCCGCACCATGGCCAGCGTCCAAGACCTGCATGCCGACTGGGACAGCGAGACCGTGGTCGAAGGTGCCTGGCGCTTCGTGGGAGCAGGTCATACTCCTGGTGAAGCGCTCATCGCCGCTGGCTTCGCCGAGGACATCGCCACCAATCGCGAGATCGCACGCCAAGAGCTGGCCTGCTCCGACCGGCCTTGGGAGCCGCGGTGAAGGCGGCCTGCCCGGACGAGGGCACGACCCGGACGACTGCACCGGTCGTCGAGAGCGAGATCGTCATCGTGGACGACGACGGCAATGAGGAACCGTACGACGCCGCCAAGCACTGATGGCGGTAGCCCCCGGCCTTGGTGACCGGCGGCTACCGCATGGTCGGCTGCTCGAGTCAGAGCTTGCCCGCGAAGTCGTCCTCTTTGACGACCAGGCGCTCTCGGTAGTCCTTGGGGATCATGAGCCGCATCTTCACCTCCGGCGCGCGCTGGCCCGGGATCTTGGTGCGGGTGATCTCGCACCGGACGCCCACCCGGAGCAGGTCGGCCGACATGGCCTCGACGCCGCCTTCCTCCCAGCGCTGCCGGAACGTCTTTCCGTTGGCGACGTTCACCCACCGGTCTTCGGTGGTCTCGGGGTCGATCTCCCCGAGTTCGGCGATCAGCCTGTCCAAGGTCGCCTCGGCCTGCTCGCGGGTGAACCGGGTCTTCGTGAACCGGCCCCCGGGTTCGAGCTCCTTCATGTAGTACGCGACGGACTTCTCCAGGTGCGTCACCTTGGCCCGGGCCTCGGCGCCTCGCGCGTACTCCCGGACCTGCACGGGCTCATCGCCGAGGACGGACAGTACGTCGCTGACGAGCTTGGCGTGGACCGCGTCCGGGTTGGGGAATCCCGCGCCCCCGGCCTTGCACCCCTGGCACCGCAGGTACGCGTACACCCGGTCCTTGACGCGGGTGATCTGCACCGTCATGTTCGTCGTGCAGTCGACGCAGATGAGGACGCCGAGGAACTTCGTGGCGCCGCCCGGTTGGCGCTGCGGCTGGTTCCTGCTGCGCTTGTCCAGGTCGGCCTGGAGCTCATAGAAGTCGTCGTCCTCGAAGATCGCCTCGGCAACCCTGATGGGATTCCCGTCCCTGTCCAGTACGAGCTTGGATCGACGGATGCCGCCGATCTTGTCCTCTTCCACGCGGTAGCCCATCAGTGCGGGGTTGCGCAGCTGGCGGAGGAGGGTGCTCGGCGTGAGACCGTCGCTGGCGAGACCGGCGCGCTTCAACAGCCTGACCATGCGGCGGGCGGAAACACCGCGCCGGGCCATGCGGCGGCACCAGTGCAGAGCCTTGCGGGCGTCGGCCTCTACTACAAGGAGGATGTTCCCGTTCTTGTCCTCTTCGGTGGCGTACCCGAACGGCGGCTTGCCGACCAGCCAGGCGGACTGGGTCTTCGCGTAGTCCCACAGGCTGGCGACGCGCGTGCTCGTGTTGGTGGCCTCGATCTCCGCGATGCCGCCGATCAGAGTGACCATGATCTTGCCGACGACCGTGCTCAGGTCGATCGAGTCGTGCTTGGAGATCAGGTTCTTCCCGTACTTCAGCGCCCAGTCGATCATGGTGTTCAGGTCGGACAGCCGGCGGATGAAGCGGTCGAGCTTCCAGAACAGGAGGACGTCGAACTCCGGCGCCCGGTTGTTCAGCCAGTTGCCCAGCTGCTTCCGCTTCCACGGCGGCACCTTCGTGGCCGAGACGTTGAGGTCGCTGGCGACGCCGACCACACGGCAGCCGCGGTTCAGGGCTTCGCGGCGGAGGTCGAGCTCCTGGCGGACGGGGGAGGTGGTGTCCTCGGTCAGTACGGACAGCCGGACCGAGAGCAGAGCCCGGGGCGCGTCCGTCGGGAGGGCGGCCTCGGCTCTCTTCAGCTCTTCCAGCAGCGCCAGGTCCGCTGCGGTCCACTCGGTTTCGACGGTGTACGCCTTCTGCTGCTCGGCACGGGCGGTACGGGAGCGTCTCGCCATGGCGGGAACCCCTATCGACGGTTTTAGGGCCGTGTCCATATATGGACACTCACATCCAGATCGGTCCGACGGGCAAGAAGCTGCTGCCGCTGACGGTCGTGAACAAGTAGGCGAGCTGCTGTGTGAGTTAGTTCACGGCCCCGGATGTTCGGGGTCGGTGCGGAGCCCTTCCCGGTGTCGCCGGGGAGGGCTCTCGTGCTGTGGGCGGGGCGGCGGTGCCGGGGCGGGTTCCGGGTGGGGGCTGACCAGGGGCGGAGCGAGGGGGGCGGCGGGGCGCGTACCCTTTGAGGTGACAGAGTCCGGGCAGTGGCGGGAACACGCCGCGCCGGACGGGGACAATTGACTAAAGGACTGAGCGACCCTGGCACGCCGTACGCCCGACGGTCCGCCGCCCGCGCCGACGGTGCAGCGGATTCGTCTCCGCTACACCAAGCGCGGCCGGCTCCGCTTCACCAGCCACCGTGACTTCCAGCGCGCCTTCGAGCGCGCCCTGCGCCGGTCCGCCGTTCCGATGGCCTACTCGGCCGGCTTCACCCCGCACCCGAAGGTGTCCTACGCCAACGCCGCCCCGACCGGGGTGGCGAGTGAGGCGGAGTACCTGGAGATCGGCCTCGCCGACGTGCGCGATCCCGAGCAGCTGCGGGCGCAGCTGGACGGGTCGCTGCCCGCCGGCCTGGACGTGATCGACGCGGTCGAGGTCCGGACGCCGAACTTCGTGGAGCGCCTTGAGGCCTCCGAGTGGCTGGTGCGCCTGGACGGTGTGGAGCCGGCCGAGGCGGTCGAGGCGGTCCGCACGTTCCTCGCCGAGGAGAAGGTCGAGGTCGAGCGCCGGACCAAGAACGGCGTGCGGGTCTTCGACGCGCGCGGTGCGGTGGCGGCGCTCGAAGCCGTCGAGCCGCAGGTCGACGGTGGTACGGACACGGCAGCCGGAACCGACCGCGATGTTCGGACCGGCCGTCCCTGTGCGATACTGCGCCTGGTAGTACGACACGCCACACCCGCCGTACGACCCGACGACGTATTGTCCGGTCTCCGTGCGACGGCCGACCTGGCGCCGCCGGTCCCCGCAGAGGTGACCAGGCTGGCGCAGGGGCCGCTCGACGAGGAGTCGGGCACGGTGACCGACCCGCTGGCGCTCGACCGCGCCGCGGCCCCGGCCGGCTGAGAAGCGGCCGCCGGGCCGCGCGCTACCGCGTCCGCCTAGGGGGCGGAGGCCGGATCCAGTGCCTCACTGGATCCGACGGTCCTCCAGGGTTCCCGCGGCTCCCCAGGGGAGCGAGCGTCGTCGCAGCACAGGCCGGCCTCTCGGGGCCCGCCGACCAGGACGGTCGGTGGGCCCGGGACCCCTTCCGGGAGCCACCCGGGGTTGGGGGACGGATCAGCTTGGGAAAACCTCAGAAGACTGGTCAGACCAGAAGACTTTCGACACCCCGCGCAACGCGGGGCGCCGAGCGAGACTACGAGCCCCTGTGCGGCCTCGCGTCCGCACGGCGGCACCGTCAAAGGGTCAGGCCCGAGCATCCTCGCGATGCCGGCCGCCCAGTGGTGCCGCGCCGTGCCCGGATGTGGAGCCCGGGGGCCTGACGGGAGATCCACCCGCATGCTCGATAACACCGATCCGCAGCAGTCTGCGGCCACGGAACAGAACGGAACCGCCGGGACCGGTGGCGAGGGCGCGTCCGCCGCGCCGCCGCGCCGTCGTCGCCGGGCGGTGTCCCGCCCGGCGGGCACCCCGCAGGGTGCCGCTGCCGAGGCGGCCGAGACGGTCCTGCCGGTCGAGGCGCACGAGGCGCCCGCCGCCGAGACCCCGGCGGCCGAGGCCGCCCCGGTGGCGGAGAAGCCGGTCCGGGCCCGCCGGACCCGCAAGCGGGCCGAGGCCCCGGCGGGTACGCCTGAGGCCAGCGCGATCGTCGTGACCGCGCCGGGGGCCGCAGCGGCCGCCGTCGAGGAGCCGGCCGCCGTGAAGGCCGAGAAGAAGGACGAGAAGAAGGACGAGGCGGCGGAGAAGCCCGCCCGGGCCCGTCGGACCCGCAAGCGGGCCGAGGCGCCCGCGGCCGAGGCTCCGGTCGCCGAGGAGCCGACGGTTGTCGAGGCCCCGGCCCCCGTCGCCGAGCCCGTGGCCGAGGAGGCCCCGGCCGCCCCCGCCCGCCGCACCCGCCGCCGTCGCGCGGTCGAGGCCGCGCCCGTGGTCGAGGAGCCGGTGGCCGAGGAGCCCGCCGTCGAGGAGGCCGAGGAGGAGGCCGTCGAGGCCGCCGCGGAGGCTCCGGCCGCCGAGCCGGCCGCCGCCCCCGCTCCGGCCCCGGCCGCCGAGGCCGAGCCGCACCACCGGGTGCGCCGTCGCGCCGTCCGCCCGGCCACCGCGGTCTTCCAGGCCCCGGTGTTCCAGGAGCCCGCCCCCTACGTCGCTCCGGTTGCGGCGCAGCAGCCCGTCGCGGCCCCGGCCCAGGTCGAGGCCCCGGCCGCCGCCGAGCAGCGCGCGGAGGAGGACGAGTACGAGTACAGCGGTGTCGGCCGCCGCCGCCGGGTCCGCACCCGGGTCGAGCCGACCCGCCGCAAGTCGGCCGCCGAGGCGCCGGTGAAGGCTCCGGCCAAGGCGCCCGTGGAGGCCCCGGCCGCCGAGGCGCCCGCCGTTGAGGCCCCCGCCGCCGGTCCGGAGACCGAGGGCGAGTGGGAGGAGGACGGCCGTCCGTCCCGCCGTCGTCGTCGGGGCGGCCGCCGCCGTCGCCGTGGCGAGGCCGAGGAGTTCGAGGCCGCCGAGGCCGTCGAGGCCGAGCAGCCCGCCGCCGAGGAGCCGGTCCCGGCCGCCGCCGAGGAGGAGGACGAGGAGGAGGACGACCTGGCCGCCGGCCTGTCCTCGTCCCGTCGCCGTCGCCGCCGTCGCCGTCGCAGCGGTGAGGCCGACGCGGTCGAGACCGCCGAGACCACCGAGGACGGCGTCCGCACGGTGGTGAAGGTGCGCGAGCCGCGCCGCCGCTCCACCGAGCCGTCCTTCGACCCGGACGAGGTGCAGTCCATCAAGGGCTCGACCCGTCTGGAGGCGAAGAAGCAGCGCCGCCGCGAGGGCCGCGAGCTGGGCCGCCGCCGGGTGCCGATCATCACCGAGGCCGAGTTCCTGGCCCGCCGGGAGTCGGTCGAGCGCGTCATGGTGGTGCGCCAGAACGGCCAGCGCACCCAGATCGGCGTGCTGGAGGACGGCGTGCTGGTCGAGCACTACGTCAACAAGGAGCAGGCCACCTCGTACGTCGGCAACGTCTACCTGGGCAAGGTCCAGAACGTGCTGCCGTCCATGGAGGCCGCGTTCGTCGACATCGGCAAGGGCCGCAACGCGGTGCTGTACGCCGGTGAGGTCAACTTCGGTGCCCTGGGCCACGGCGGCCCGCGCCGGATCGAGTCGGTGCTGAAGTCCGGCCAGTCCGTGCTGGTGCAGGTCTCCAAGGACCCGATCGGCCACAAGGGCGCCCGCCTGACCAGCCAGATCTCGCTGCCCGGCCGCTACCTGGTCTACGTGCCCGAGGGCTCGATGACCGGCATCTCGCGCAAGCTGCCCGAGAACGAGCGCGCCCGCCTGAAGCAGATCCTCAAGAAGATCGTCCCGGACGACGCGGGCGTCATCGTGCGCACCGCCGCCGAGGGCGCCTCCGAGGAGGAGCTGACCCGCGACGTCCAGCGCCTCCAGCAGCAGTGGGAGGACATCCAGAAGAAGGCCGCGACCGGCAACGCCCCGGCGCTGCTGTACGGCGAGCCGGACATGACCGTCCGGGTCGTGCGCGACATCTTCAACGAGGACTTCACCAAGGTCATCGTCTCTGGCGACGAGGCGTGGACGACCATCCACGAGTACGTCTCCAACGTGGCCCCGGACCTCGCCGAGCGGCTCCAGCGGTGGACCTCCGAGGTGGACGTGTTCGCCACCTACCGGATCGACGAGCAGCTGATGAAGGCGCTGGACCGCAAGGTCTGGCTGCCCAGCGGCGGTTCGCTGGTGATCGACCGCACCGAGGCGATGGTCGTCATCGACGTCAACACCGGGAAGTTCGTCGGCCAGGGCGGCAACCTGGAGGAGACGGTCACCCGGAACAACATCGAGGCGGCCGAGGAGATCGTGCGCCAGCTGCGGCTGCGCGACCTCGGCGGCATCATCGTGATCGACTTCATCGACATGGTCCTGGAGTCCAACCGCGACCTGGTGCTGCGCCGTCTGCTGGAGTGCCTGGGCCGGGACCGGACCAAGCACCAGGTGGCCGAGGTCACCTCGCTGGGCCTGGTCCAGATGACCCGCAAGCGGGTCGGCCAGGGCCTGCTGGAGTCCTTCTCCGAGGCCTGTGTGCACTGCAACGGCCGCGGTGTGATCGTCCACATGGAGCAGCCGAGCGCCCACGTGCACGCCCCGGCGGCCGCGACCGCCGAGGCGGGCTCGGGCGGCGGCAAGCGCCGTCGCCGGGGCAAGGGCGGCGCGGGCCACGAGGAGCCGCAGGCCGTCGAGGCCGGGGCGCCGGTGGCCGAGGCCGTCGTCGAGGCGGTCGTGGAGCCCGCCGAGCCGGTGCGCGAGGAGATCGAGGGCCAGCTGGCCCTGGAGGTCCCGGGCGTCGAGGCGGAGGCCGTCGAGGCCGCGCCGGCCGAGGCTCCGGAGGCCGCGGAGGCACCGGTGGCCGAGGCCCCGGCTGCCGCTCCGGCGGGCCGTCCGCGCCGCCGCGCGGTGCGCAAGGCTACGGCTCCGGCGGGTTCGCCGCAGGCCGCCGAGATCGTGGTGCTGCAGGCGAAGGCCGACGCGGCCCTGGAGGCGGCCCTGGCGGCCGCCGCCCCGGCTGTCGAGGAGGCCGCCGAGGCCGCCGAGGAGGCCGTGGTCGTCGAGGCTCCGGCCGCGGAGGCCGAGGCGCCCGCCGAGGCGGAGGCCCCCGCGGAGGAGGCGCCCGCCGAGGAGGCTCCGGCGCCCAAGAAGCGGGCCGCCCGCAAGACTGCCGCGAAGAAGACCGCCGCCAAGAAGACCACCACGGCGGCCAAGAAGACCACCGCCCGCAAGACCGCGACCAAGCGGACGAGCGCGGCGGCCAAGAAGGCCGCGGCCGCCGAGGGTGATACGGCGGCCGAGTAGTGCCCACGCCCGGGGCGGGAGCGATCCCGCCCCGGGCCGTACGGGCCGGTTTGCCCCCGGGGCGGCCGGTCCGTATTCTTGACCATCGGCGTGTCTACGCCGCGCTCCCGAGCACATCACCTTCCCGAGAGCACCGCGCCCAGCGCGGAGCGGTCGGGAAGAGGCCCCTGTGTCCGTACCCAGGCGGCTGGCGTCGGGAGTTCCGACCGAGTTGGGAAAGTAGGTACCGCATGTACGCGATCGTTCGCGCAGGCGGCCGCCAGCACAAGGTCGCCGTCGGCGACGTGCTGGAGATCGACCGTATCGAGGCCAAGCCGGGTGACTCGGTGGAGCTCTCGACCATCCTGGTCGTCGATGGTGACGCCGTCACCTCCGACCCGTGGGTCCTGGCCGGCGTGAAGGCTCACGCCGAGGTGGTCGACCAGACCAAGGGCGACAAGATCGTCATCCTGCGCTACAAGAACAAGACCGGCTACCGCCGCCGTCAGGGTCACCGTCAGAAGCACACCGCGGTGCGCATCACCAGCATCGACTCGGTCAGCAAGTAAGGGGTTAGCGAGATATGGCACACAAGAAGGGCGCAAGCTCTACCCGCAACGGCCGTGACTCGAACGCCCAGCGCCTTGGCGTGAAGCGCTTCGGCGGCCAGGTCGTCTCCGCCGGCGAGATCCTCGTCCGCCAGCGCGGCACCCACTTCCACCCGGGTGCCGGTGTCGGCCGCGGTGGCGACGACACGCTGTTCGCGCTGACCGCCGGTGCGGTTCAGTTCGGCAACCGTCGTGGCCGCAAGGTCGTCAACATCGTGGCCGTCGAGGCCTGAGTCCCAGCGGACTCGCGAGTCGCACCAGACTCACACTGAAGGGTGGGCCGGAATGTTCCGGTCCACCCTTCGGCTTTACGCAGCAAGCAAGCAGACTCATCCGCACTGGAGGCACAACCATGACCACCTTCGTGGACCGCGTCGAACTTCACGTCGCCGCGGGTAACGGAGGCCACGGCTGCGCCTCCGTGCACCGCGAGAAGTTCAAGCCGCTCGGCGGCCCGGACGGCGGTAACGGCGGCGAGGGCGGCAGCGTCATCCTCACCGTGGACTCGCAGGTCACCACCCTGCTGGAGTACCACCACTCGCCCAAGCGCAAGGCGACCAACGGCAAGCCCGGCGCGGGCGGCCACCGCACCGGCGCGGACGGCGAGGACCTCGTCCTGCTCGTGCCGGACGGCACCGTGGTGCTGGACCGCAAGGGCAACGTGCTCGCCGACCTGGTCGGCCACGGCACCAGCTTCGTCGCCGCCCAGGGCGGCCGCGGCGGCCTCGGCAACGCCGCGCTGGCCTCTGCCCGCCGCAAGGCCCCCGGCTTCGCGCTGCTCGGCGAGCCCGGCGAGGCCCGCGACATCGTGATGGAGCTCAAGTCCGTCGCCGACGTGGCCCTGGTCGGCTACCCGAGCGCCGGCAAGTCCTCGCTGATCTCGGTGCTCTCCGCCGCCAAGCCGAAGATCGCGGACTACCCGTTCACCACCCTGGTCCCCAACCTCGGTGTGGTCACCGCGGGCGACACCGTCTACACCATCGCCGACGTGCCCGGCCTGATTCCCGGCGCCAGCCAGGGCCGGGGTCTGGGCCTGGAGTTCCTGCGGCACGTCGAGCGCTGCTCGGTGCTGGTGCACGTGCTGGACTGCGCCACCCTGGAGCCCGGCCGCGACCCGCTGAGCGACCTGGAGACCATCGAGGCCGAGCTCGCCGAGTACGGCGGTCTGGAGGACCGTCCGCGCCTGGTCGCGCTCAACAAGGTGGACGTCCCGGACGGCCAGGACATCGCCGACCTCACCCGCGCCTCGCTGGAGGAGCGCGGCTACCAGGTGTTCGAGGTCTCGGCCGCCTCCCGCAAGGGCCTGCGCGAGCTGAGCTTCGCGGTGGCGAAGATCGTCGCCGAGGCGCGGGCCGCCAAGCCGGCCGAGGAGTCGACCCGGATCGTGCTGCGGCCCAAGGCCGTGGACGACGCGGGCTTCACCATCACCGAGGAGGACGGCGCGTACCACATCCGCGGCGTCAAGCCGGAGCGCTGGGTCCGCCAGACCGACTTCAGCAACGACGAGGCCGTCGGCTACCTCGCCGACCGGCTGGCCCGCCTCGGTGTCGAGGAGGAGCTGTGGAAGATCGGGGCGCAGGAGGGCGACACCGTCGTCATCGGCCCCGAGGAGAACGCCGTCGTCTTCGACTGGGAGCCGACCATGGCCGCCGGTGCCGAGATGCTCGGCCGCCGCGGTGAGGACCACCGCTTCGAGAGCCCGCGCCCGGCGGTCGACCGCCGCCGCGAGAAGCAGAAGGGGCGGGACGCGGCCGAGGCCGAGTTCCTCGCCTTCGAGGCGCTCTCCAGCGGCCGGCAGTCCGCCATCGAGGGCGACGACGAGGAGCACTGATCCGGGACCGGTCCGAAAGGCCCTCGCCACCTCGACCGGTGGCGGGGGCCTTCGCCCGTGCTCAGGGGTGACGCGGCGTCACTTGGCCCAGGAGGCCTGGAGCTTGAGCAGGTCGTTCAGGTCGGTGTAGCCGACCGCGACCGGGGTGGTGCCGGTGATCGAGATGATGTCGCAGCCCTTGGTCTCGGCGCCCTTGGCGACGCCCTGGAACTTGGCCCCGGTGCACTTGGGCAGCGGGTTGGTGGCGTTCAGGACGGGCAGGCCCTTGTTGCCGGCGGCGTCGAAGAGGACGAACTTCGAGTCCGGGGCGGTGAAGGACAGGCTGGCGTCGCCGAGGTTCTTGACGGTGTAGCTGACGTAGACCGGCGTGCGGCCGTCCAGTCCGGTGGTCGGGACCTTGGCGGCGGTGAGGTCCTGCAGCGAGCCGACCTCGATGCCGGTGACGGTGATCTGCAGCTTGGTGGAGACGTTGGCGGACTTGTCGGCGAAGTCGACGGTGGCCGGCTGGCCGACCTTCACCGCGGTGGCGGCCTGCGGGACCTTGCCGCCGCCCGCCGCACCTCCCGAACCGCTGCCACCGGCGCCGCCGGTCGCCGCGCCGCCGGTCGCCCCGGCGCCGCCGGTGGCCGAACCGCCCGACGCGGCACCGCCGGTGGCCGCGCCCGACGGGGCGGCGGTCGAACCGCTGGCCGCGCCGCCGGTGGCCGCGCCGGTCTGGGCCGGAGCCGCTCCGGTGGCGCCGCCCGTGCCGGCCGGGTCCGAGTTGTCCGGACCGCAGGCGGCGAGCGAGAGGGCGGTGGCCGCCGCCAGCGCGGCGACGGTCAGCTTCGTGGTGTACGAACGCATGGTGCGCTTTTCTCCTGGGCGCGCGACCGCGAACCGTTGCCGGCCTGCCCGTTGCGGCGCCGCCCCGTGTGACAGGAACGTCGAAGACGAGTGGGTACAGCGGGCAAGAAGCCGTCCCCCGATCTGGCTTTCGGTCAGGGACCATACCAGCCATCCGGATCGGCGGGCGGGCTGTGGCGAGCCCGTGGCCGGGCCGGGTCCAGCCGGTGAAACCCCTTGGGAGCGACCTGCGCGGATCGCGTAGATTTCGGACATGGCGGCCGGGCCCGGCCCCGTCGTACCCGCACCACCGGAAGGGCGTACAGCGAGATGAGCGAGGACTCACTGCGGGAGGAGGTGCTGACCGCACGGCGGATCGTGGTCAAGGTCGGCTCCTCCTCACTCACCACGGCGGCCGGCGGCCTGGACGCCGACCGGGTCGACGCCCTGGTGGACGCGCTCGCCAAGGTGCGCAGCCGCCCGGACGCCCCCGAGGTCGTCCTCGTCTCCTCCGGTGCCATCGCCGCCGGCCTCGCCCCGCTCGGCCTGGACGGACGGCCCAAGGACCTGGCCCGTCAGCAGGCCGCCGCCAGCGTCGGCCAGGGACTGCTGGTCGCGCGCTACACGGCCTCCTTCGCCCGGTACGGCATCCGGGTCGGGCAGGTGCTGCTCACGGCCGAGGACGCCAGCCGCCGCGCCCACTACCGCAACGCCTACCGGACGCTGGACCAGCTGCTGGCGATGGGCGCGATGCCGATCGTCAACGAGAACGACACCGTCGCCACCGCCGAAATCAAGTTCGGGGACAACGACCGGCTGGCCGCGCTGGTCGCCCACCTGGTCCGGGCCGACCTGCTGGTGCTGCTCTCCGACGTGGACGGCCTCTACGACGGCGACCCGGCCAAGCCCGGCACCAGCCGGATCGCCGAGGTGCGCGGCCCGCACGACCTGGACGGCATCGAGATCGGCAGCGCGGGCAAGGCCGGCGTCGGCACCGGGGGCATGGTCACCAAGGTCGAGGCGGCCCGGATCGCCACCGGCGCGGGCATCCCGGTGGTGCTCACCGCGGCCAGCCACGCGGCCGACGCGCTGACCGGGCGGCCCACCGGCACGCTCTTCCTGCGCACCGGCAGCCGCACCTCCGACCGGATGCTCTGGCTGGCCCACGCGAGCAGCCCGCGCGGGGCCCTGCACCTGGACGCGGGTGCCGTCGAGGCGGTCGTCTCGGCCGGCGCGTCGCTGCTGCCGGCCGGGGTGACCAAGGTCGACGGGGAGTTCGCCGCGGGTGATCCAGTGGACCTTCTTGCCGAAAACGGCCACATCGTGGCTCGCGGGCTGGTCAACTTTGATGCGAGGGAGTTGCCCCGCCTGCTCGGCCGGTCCACCCGCGACCTGGCCCAGGAGTTCGGCGCCGCGTACGAGCGCGAGGTCGTCCACCGCGACGACCTGGTCGTTCTGCGCGGCTGACCGGTCGTCGGTCGGCACCGGTCGACGGCGCAGTGCGGTCGGCGGGCCGCTCCGTACCGGGAGCGGCCCGGCCGCGGTCGAGGAGGGGCGCAGCCGTACCGGTCGGCCGAGGGCCGACGGGGGCGGTGGGGACGACACGAGATCGCCGAACAGGAGGCCGCCGGTGGAACGCAGGCGCGAGGCAGCGCTGACCGGAGGGACGGCGGGCCGGCGGCTGACCAGTATCGACGGCGGACGCGGGGACGGCCCCGCAGAGCCGGCCGGTCCGCCGACGCAGGGGCCAGGCGGGGCGCGCGGGCTGGGGCCCAGGCGCACGGAGGCGGCGGAACCGCCCGGAGTGCCGGAGCAGGCACGGCTGTGGCACGTGGTGCTGAGCGTGGCCGGGCAGGCCACCCCGCTGTCCTCGCTACGGGCCTCGCTGGAGCGGCTGGCGCACGACCACTCGTTCTTCCTGACCGCCCGCTACGCGGCCGACCACGCCGAGATCCGGTACTGGGAGCAGGCCCGGGACCTGCACGACGCGGCGGCGATCGCGCTGCGGCTGTGGGGCGAGCACAAGGTGACGGCGAACCTGCCGCCGTGGGAGATCGTCGGGTTGGAGGTGGTCGACCGGGCGACGTACCACAAGCGGGTGGCGGAGGGCTTCGGCGGTCCGCCGCCGCGCCTGGGCGGCGTGTACCCGTACTGACCGGCCCTGTTCGGATGGCGAAACGGCGACCGGCGGCGCCGGGGAAGTCGCTACCCTTGGCGGCATGACCAGCGACCTCACCACCGCCGACAGCCCCGTCCTCGCCGTAGCGCGCCGAGCCCGGGAGGCCGCCGCCGTGCTCGCCCCGCTGCCGCGCCGGGCCAAGGACGCCGCGCTGCTGGCGATCGCGGACGCGCTGGTCGCCCGCAGCGCCGAGATCGTCGCGGCCAACGCCGAGGACGTGGCCCGGGCCCGCGAGGCGGGGACGGCCGAGTCGGTGATCGACCGGCTGAGCCTGACCGACGAGCGGATCGCCGCGATCGCCTCCGACGTGCGCGACGTGGCCGGTCTGGCCGACCCGGTCGGCGAGGTGGTGCGCGGCTACACCCTCCCGAACGGCCTGGACGTGCGCCAGGTGCGGGTGCCGCTCGGCGTGGTCGGCATCATCTACGAGGCCCGGCCGAACGTCACGGTGGACGCCGCCGCGCTCTGCCTGAAGTCCGGCAACGCGGTGCTGCTGCGCGGCTCCGCCTCGGCGTACCGCTCCAACACCGCGCTGGTCGCCGTGCTGCGGGACGCCGTCGAGGCGGCCGGGCTGCCGGCCGACGTGGTCCAGCTCGTCCCGGGGGAGCGCCGGGACTCGGTGCAGGAGCTGATGCGCGCCCGCGGTTACGTCGACGTGCTGATCCCGCGCGGCGGGGCCTCGCTGATCCGCACCGTGGTCGAGGGCTCGACCGTCCCGGTGATCGAGACCGGCACCGGCAACTGCCACGTGTACGTGGACGCGCAGACCGACCTGGCGATGGCCGTCGGCATCCTGCTGAACTCCAAGGCGCAGCGGGTCAGCGTCTGCAACGCCGCCGAGACGCTGCTGGTGCACCAGGACGTCGCGGACGCCTTCCTGCCGCTCGCGCTGGCGGCCCTGGGCGAGGCCGGGGTGACGGTGCACGGCGACGAGGCGGTGCTCAAGGCCGCCGAGGGCAGCGGCGCCACCGTGGTGCCGGCCACCGACGAGGACTGGGGCGCCGAGTACCTCTCGTACGACCTGGCCGCGGCCGTGGTCCCCTCGCTGGACGCCGCCGTGGAGCACATCCGGCGCTGGTCCTCCGGCCACACCGAGGCGATCGTGACCACCTCGCAGGCCGCCGCCCGCCGCTTCACCCAGCTGGTGGACTCGACCACGGTGGCCGTCAACGCCTCCACCCGGTTCACCGACGGCGGTGAGTTCGGCTTCGGCGCGGAGATCGGCATCTCCACCCAGAAGCTGCACGCCCGCGGCCCGATGGGCCTGCCGGAGCTGACCAGCACCAAGTACATCGTCACCGGTGACGGGCACGTCCGTGGCGAGGAGACGCAGACCGTCGGCGGGGGCGCGGACGCCCGCTGACCGCGGGGCGCGTGGGTCCGTCACACCTGTGACGGACCAACTGCCGGGAGCCACAGACAAATCGCCCGGCCGGTAATACGCTGAATCCGTGGCTGAGGATGTGGGGGGCTTGCCGTACCCCGACGGCGCCGACCACGGTGGTGCGGACGACGAGTTCGCCACCGTGGTCTTCGATGAGGCCTTCGTCCGGTCCGCTGCCGTGCACGAGCCGACGGCCAAGGAGCGGCAGCTCGCCGCCGCCGAGGTGCGGTTCGAGCCGGACACCGCGGGACCGGGCTGGAGCTATGACGTTCCGGCCGGGGACGGGCTGCCGCTGGAGCTGCGCCCGTACCCGAGCGGACTCGACGAGGACCACCTGTACCCCGACCCCTGGTCGGGCCCGGACCGGGCGACCGGCCACCGGGGCCGGCGCTGGGGGCGGCGCTACGACCCGGTGCGCGCCCGCGGGCGGTACGTGGCCCAGCAGCGGTGGCACCGGCCGGTGGCCTGGGTGCTGGCCGTGATCATGGGCGTCAGCCTGGTGGCGGTGGCGGTCGCGGCGATCTACCAGGGCGTGGGCGGCTCCTCCGGCGCGCCCCGGCGGCCGGAGTCCGGCAGCAGCAGCCCGGGGACGGACCCGCGGTCCGCACCGGCCGAGCCGTCGTCGGTGGTCACGGCGCGCGCGGGCTGACCGGGTCGGGGGCGTACGCCCGGGGCGGGTGGTCACGGAGCGTTCCCGGCAATCTGCGCAAGGGCCCTCGTGGCGGGGCTGTCCTCCGCCTACCCTGGTGTTATGGGTGACCCACGCGAGCCTCCTGAGGGTACGCCCGAGGGCGGTTCCGGCAACGAGGACGAGTTCCGGTCCGTCGTCTTCGACGAGTCGTTCGTCCGGGCTGCCCGGATCCAGGAGCTGTCCGCCCGGGAGCGCCTCGCGGGCTCCTTCGGCAAGGCCACCCGGCCGCGGGTGCGGCTCGGGCCGCTGGGGACGGTGCCGCGCCAGGCGCTCGCCCTGCTGCTGTTGATCCTGCTGGCCTTCGGGGCCGCGGTGTACTTCGGGGTGAACTCGCCCAAGGGCCTCCCGGAACGCCCGGAGGGCAGCCAACTGACCGTCAGCCTGGTGGCGTTGAGCCCGGCTTCGGCCGTCCGCCCGGTGGCCGACCCGGCGGATCCGTTCGCGGCGCTGCCGCCGGGGTACGGCGAGGGGACGGCCGGGCTGAACACCCCGGGCGGGGCCGCCACCGAGCACTTCAGCAAGGTCGAGGTGACCAAGGCGCTGGACACCGTGCAGCGCTACCTGGTGGCGTCCTCACTGGCGCCGGCCGCGCTGGTCCAGGGCGCCACCGCCGACGTGCGGACCTTCGTGACGCCGGGTGAGCAGGCCCAGTTCGACGCCTCCGTCAGCCAGCCGGCGGACGACCGGCACCACGCGGTGACCGGCTGGATCGTGCGCTTCGACCCGGCGCAGGCCGCGCTGGCCTCCGACACCGTGAAGGTGGTCGGCGCGATGCGGGTCGACGAGGCGGACAGCGGCACGCTGCAGGTCACCACCGACCACACCTTCGTCTACGCGCTGAAGCCGGCCGCTGCCCCGGCCGGGGCACCGGTGACCCTGGAGACCGTGCGGCGCGAGCTGACCTTCCAGTTCGACCGGGTGGACCTGGCCTCGGCGCAGCTGCGGCTGGTGGACTCGGTGGTGCAGGCCGGGCCGGAGCCGTGCACCGCCTCGATGGCGGGCTTCCTGCAGCCGGTGCTGGCCACCGGGCAGGGCACCGTGGTGGCGCCGCCGGCGGCGGTGGACCCGGGCAACCACGCCCGGCCGGCCTGGCAGGTGTGCGGGGTGCTGGCGGGGAGCTGAGGCGGCTGCTCGCGCGCCCGGGACGGCCGGCGCCCCGGGCGGGGCACCGGCCGTCCCGTACCGTCGGGCTCGGTCGCCGGGATCAGCCGTCCGTGCGCTCAGCGGAGCCGTGGTCCGTCGGGGAGCCGCCGCGGCCGCCGCCGGTGAAGGTGTCGCGCAGCTTGCCGCCGACGGTCGCGGCGCCGCCCGCCACGTCGCGCAGCAGGCCCATCAGCGGGTCCTTGCTCTCCTTGACCGAGGTCGTGTAGTGGTCGGCGGCGGCCTTCCACTGCTCGCTGACCGAGGTGTCCCGGTCGTCGGTGCGGCGCGGGTAGGCGCCGGCCATGATCGAGCGGTACTCGTCGCTCTCCGCCCACTTCTTCAGCTGGGCGACCCGGACCACCGCGAACGGGTGGGTCTGCGGCAGCAGCTGGAGCAGCTTGAGCACGCCGTCGCGCAGGTCGCCGGCCTTCTCGTACTCCTCGGCCTGCTCCAGGAAGGCGTCGACGTTCATCTCGGCCAGGTTGTGCCCGCCGGCCAGCTTCATCAGGGCCCGCATGGACGCCTGGAGGTCCTGCCCGGCGAGCAGGCCGGCCCGGTCGCTGGAGAGCTCGGCCTTGCGGAACCACTCCTTGAGCGCGGTGACGAGGGCCATGATCGCCAGGTTGCCGAGCGGCACCCAGGCGATCCGGGTGGCGATGTTGGTGAGGATCATCAGCATCGTCCGGTAGACGGCGTGGCCGGACATCGCGTGGCCGACCTCGTGGCCGATGACGGAGCGCAGCTCCTCCTCGTCCAGCAGCTCGACCAGGCCGCTGGTGATCACGATGATCGGGGTGTCGATGCCGATGGTGAACGCGTTGACCGTCGGGTCCTGGGTGACGTACAGGTCCGGGACCTGCTCCAGGTCGAGCAGGTAGGCCGCGTCGCGGACCATGTCGTACAGCTCGGGGAACTGCCGCTCGGAGGTCTTCACGGCCGTGGCCAGGAACATCAGCCGGATCGAGCGCTCGGACACCAGCCCGGCGAGCTTCTTCAGGATGTCGTCGAAGCCGGACAGCTTGCGCAGGGCGACCAGCGCCGAGCGGTCCGCCGGGTGCTCCCAGGCCCGGGTGGAGATCTCGGGGAAGCGCTGGCGGCGCCGGCTCGGGGCCTTCGCGGTCGTGTCGGTCATGGTGTGAGTGCCTCCTGTCGACGGCGGCTCCGGCGCAGTGGCCGGCCCCCCGCTGGTCTTCGCCTGCAACGACTCGTCTGCAACGACTGCCTGTGCAACGTCCGCGGTTGCGTACTCGTCCCCGGAGTCGGCGTACGTGCGGCACCCGGTGCGGTCCGGGGGCCGGTGGGCGGCGCCGGTGTGAGGCCGGTTTACCCTGAATGCCCTGGAGAACCGGGACCGGACCCGGCCGCGGTACCGAGCAGTTCGAGGAGCCCCTCAGATGTCCACCGAAGCGCTGGTCAGCCTGGCCGCACCCATCTCCGACGAGCCCGGCCCGGGACTGTTCCTGCGGATCATCGTGGTCGCATCCTTCATCGGGATCGGCCTGCTGGTCTGGGTCATGGCCCGCGCCTTCCGGGGCCGGTGAGCCCCCCGTTCGTCGTCAGGACTCACGGCCGGTCAGCGGCGGTGGGCCGCCGAGCGGTTGCCGTGTGACCCCCCGTACGATGACGGGTGGGCCCTCACCGGCCCGGAACAAACCCCCTGGTCCGTTCACCGAGCCGAGAAGGTCCCGCCGACCATGAGCACTGCTGCCGCACTCCCCGTCCTGAACCTGCTCGCCGAGGGCGAGGGGGGAAACCACGACAGCCTGAACCCGCTGCTGACGGGCGGCTCCGCGCTGTTCATCCTGATGCTCCTGCTCTTCATCGTCACCCGCTTCAACCGGGACCGCTGAGCCGGGACCACGGACCGCTCGGGGAGCGTCCGGCCAGCGGGCCGGCCGCTCCCTCACGCATCTGCGGACAACCCCCACACGGCCGTTCCCGCACCGTGACGGGCGTCGCGTAAGGTGTGGCGGCATGGGAGAGCAGGCCGGGAATCCCGGCGGACCGGAACCGGTGAAGAAGCGCCTCGGCGTGATGGGCGGCACCTTCGACCCGATCCACCACGGCCACCTGGTCGCCGCCAGCGAGGTGGCGAGCGCGTTCCACCTGGACGAGGTGATCTTCGTCCCGACCGGGGAGCCCTGGCAGAAGAGCGACCGCCACGTCACCCCGGCCGAGGACCGTTACCTGATGACGGTCATCGCCACCGCCGAGAACCCGCAGTTCTCGGTGAGCCGGATCGACATCGACCGCCAGGGCCCGACGTACACCGTCGACACCCTGCGCGACCTGCACGCCCTGCACCCGGACGCGGACCTCTTCTTCATCACGGGCGCCGACGCGCTCGCCCAGATCCTGTCCTGGCACGACTCCGACGAGCTCTTCTCGCTGGCCCACTTCATCGGCTGCACCCGCCCGGGGCACACCCTGTCGGACGCCGGGCTCCCGGTGGGCGGGGTGTCCCTGATGGAGGTCCCGGCACTGGCCATCTCCTCCACGGACTGCCGCAACCGGGTCGCCAAGGGCGAGCCGGTCTGGTACCTCGTTCCGGACGGCGTGGTCCGTTACATCGACAAGCGGGCGCTGTACGCGCCGCACGGGACCTGAGCCAGGAGCGGGCGTGAGCGATCGCAACGGCAGCGGCGGGCAGCAGCCGCAGGAGTGGTCCACCGGGCAGTACCAGCAGCCGTACCAGGGCCACGAGTACCAGCAGGCGCAGCCGCAGGCGTACGAGCAGCAGTACGACCAGCAGTACGACCAGTACGGGCAGCCGGTGTACGCCCAGGACCCGTACGGCTACCAGCAGCAGGGCCACCAGCAGGGCCCGCGGACCGGGCAGTTCCCGCAGCAGCAGTCGTACGGGCAGCACGACCGGTACGAGCAGCAGTTCGACCACCAGTACGACCAGTACGGTCAGCCGGTGTACGCCCAGGACCCGTACGGCTACCAGCAGCAGGGATACCAGGGCTACCAGCAGCCGTACCAGGCCGCGTCGGCGGCCCCGGCGGCCCCGGTGATCGCCCAGCCGCAGCAGCCCGAGCCGCCCGTCGTTCCCGAGTCCTCCGCGCCCGCTCCGGCGGCTTCCGCCCCCGCCGCCGTGCCGCCGCCGCGCCGCCGCGCGCCCCGGCCGGCCTCCGGGGCGGCGGCCCCGGCCGAGGCGGAGCCGCCGTCCGAGCAGGTCGCCGGGGCCCGGTCCGGCAGGACCGGCGGCCGGGCGCCCAAGGACGGCTACGCCACGGGCGAGTTCACCTTCGTCGACGAGGAGGCGGAGGAGTCCGAGGACGTCATCGACTGGCTGAAGTTCGCCGAGTCCCGCAGCGAGGTGCGCGCCGAGCGGCGCCGCAAGCTGAAGAACCGGCTGATCGGCCTCGGCGTGGTGCTGGCGCTCGCGGCCGGCGGCGTCGGCGGCTACCTGTGGTTCACCGGCGACAAGCCGACCGCGGCCGCAGCGGCCGGCGGGCGGCAGGTCAACGTCGTCCACCTGCGCGACCTCCAGGGCAAGGTGTCCAGCGCGCTGCTGGTCGACGACGCCTCCGGGCACAAGGGCACGGTCCTGCTGCTGCCCGACGTGCTGCGGCTGCCCGGCCCCGGCGACCCGCCGGTGACCACCGTCGGCCAGGCCATGGACGCGATCGGCGCCTCGGCGACCCGCGACGGCCTCTCCACCGTGCTGGGCGCCCCGGTGGCCGGCACCTGGCGACTGGACACCCCGTACCTGGAACTGCTGGTCTCCCAGCTCGGCGGCATCCGGGTGGACACCAACGCCGCGACCCGCGAGGGCGGCAAGCCCGACGGCAAGGAGCTGTCCCCGGCGGGCAAGAACACCCTGCTCAGCGGCAAGGCCGCGGTGGCGTACGCCACCCTCCAGGCACCCGGCGAGAACCGGGACGCCCAGCTGGCCCGGTTCGGCCAGGTGATGGACGCGGTGGTGCGCACCATGCCGACCGGGTTCAAGGACGCCAAGGACGACGTGCACCGGATGAACGCGGTGCTCGACCCCTCGCTGCCCGAGGACGCCCTGGCCGGGGTGCTCGCGCAGCTCGCCCAGCAGGCCAAGGACGGCCACTTCAGCACCACCGCGCTGACCGTCAAGCCGGACGGGACGCTGGACGAGGCGACCGCGGGCAAGCAGGTCAAGGAGGTGCTCGGCGGCACCGTGAAGTCCGCGGCGGCCGGCGACGCCCCCGCCCGGGTCGCGCTGCAGGACGCCTCCGGCAACGACGCGGCGGGCGCCGCCGCGCAGGTCCAGATCGTCAACTCGGGCCTGACGTTCATCCCGGGCGGCTCCAGGACCGCGCCGCAGTCCACCAGTGAGATCCGCTACACCGACGACGCCCGGCAGGCCGCGGCGAAGTCCCTGGCGGCCAGCCTGGGGCTGCCGGAAACGGCGGTGAAGAAGGTCGGCGACGCCCAGAACGCGGACCTGGTGGTCGTGCTCGGCAAGGACTACCAGCCGTCGAAGAACCAGTAGCCGCCCGGCCGGTCACCGGCGGCCGGTGACCGGCCGGCCGCCGGGTTCGGCCCCGCGTGCCCCGGCGGCCCCGGAAATGCGTTCCGGGGCCGCCGGGGCGGCGTGAGATCCTGGAAGGCGACCCCGGCCGCGCGCCGGGGCCGCCCCAAGCCGCCGAGCCGGAAGAACACCGTGACCGTCACCGACCACAGCCAGCAGCTCATCACCGTCGCCGCGCAGGCGGCGGCCGACAAGCTCGCGCACAACATCATCGCCTTCGACGTCAGCGAGGTGCTGTCGATCACCGACGCCTTCCTGATCGCCTCCGCGAACAACGACCGCCAGGTCCGCTCGATCGCCGAGGAGATCGAGGACCAGCTGCGCGAGCAGCTGGACATCAAGCCGGTGCGCCGCGAGGGCGAGCGCGAGGGCCGCTGGATCCTGCTCGACTACCTGGACATCGTCGTGCACGTCCAGCACTCCGAGGAGCGCTCCTTCTACTCGCTGGACCGGCTCTGGAAGGACTGCCCCGAGCTGCCGCTGCCCGCGGACGCCATGGAGTCGCGCAACCGCCCCGACGCCATCACCGACGCGGCCGGCAACGCCGTCGCCCCGGCCGACGACTTCGGCAAGCCCGAGGACCTGCACTGAGCAGGGACGCGCGGGGCCCGCGCATCGTCTTCTGGCGGCACGGTCAGACCTCCTGGAACCTCGAATCGCGGTTCCAGGGCACCACGGACATCGAGCTGACCGGTCAGGGCGTCCTGCAGGCCCAGCGGGCGGCCCGGCTGCTCTCCGGCCTGCGCCCCGACCTGCTGATCTCCTCGGACCTCAAGCGCGCCCGGCGCACCGCCGAGGAGCTGGCCGCGGTCACCGGGCTGGACGTGCAGCACCACGAGGGCCTGCGGGAGACGTACGCGGGCTCCTGGCAGGGGCTGACCAACGCCGAGATCCGCGAGCGGTACCCGGAGGAGTACGCGGCCTGGGCGGCCGGGGAGCCGGTGCGGCGCGGCGGCGGCGGCGAACTGTCCACCGAGGTCGCCGACCGCTCGGTGCCGGTGGTGCTGGAGGCCGTCGCCAAGCTGCCGGAGAACGGCACGCTGGTCGTGGTCAGCCACGGCGGCACCATCCGGACCATGCTCGGGCGGCTGCTGGGTCTGGAGCCTCCCCTGTGGGAGTGCTTCGGCGGGCTGTCCAACTGCTGCTGGTCGGTGCTCGGCAAGGGGGCGCGCGGCTGGCGACTGCTGGAGCACAACGCGGGCACGCTCCCGCAGCCGGTGATCGGCGACGACACCTGACGGCACTCGGTGACGGGGCTACGCGGGGGCCCGGAAGAGCGGATTTCGCAGTTCCGGGCCTGACCAGCTAGAGTCTTCCTCGTTCGCAGGGAAGGAACGCGGCCCGGAAGGGAAGCGGGAGATCCGGTGAGTGCGGGGCTATAGCTCAGTTGGTAGAGCGCTTGCATGGCATGCAAGAGGTCTGGGGTTCAATTCCCCATAGCTCCACTCCGCATCGGCGGTCGTGGCCAGCAGGAATTCCGGGGCCGGGGTCGTCCGTGTCGCGGGGCTATAGCTCAGTTGGTAGAGCGCTTGCATGGCATGCAAGAGGTCTGGGGTTCAATTCCCCATAGCTCCACAGCAGTTCGAGAGGCCGTCACCCGGTGGGTGGCGGCCTCTCGGGTTTCCCCGACCGTCCTCACGGCGTGCAGGTGTGGGTCCAGCCGCCCGGCGGCAGCGAGTTGAGCCGCTCGACCAGCTCCCGGTCCTCCGGGTTCTCCGGGACGTACACGACGATGTAGCACTCCGGGACGCCCGGCATCGTCAGGTAGGTGGCGTTCAGCCGCATCACGCCGAGCTCCGGATGGCGGAAGGTCCGCCGCAGGGTGCGCGGCGGCGAGACCTCCTGGCGGGCCCACAGCTTCCGGAACAGCTCGCTGCCGGCCGACAGCCGTTGCACGTGCTCCTCCCAGGCCGGCTCGCCGACGTGCTTTCCGTACGCCGAGCGCAGCACCGCCACCATCCGCGGCAGGGTCTCCTCCGGGTTCTCGCACGGGTTGCAGCAGGCCGGCGCGGTCAGCATGCACCAGAGGCTGTTGAAGAAGACGCCGTGGGAAGGGCGCATCCGCTCCGTGCCGAACAGCGAGCGGTACGGCCGGTTGAAGCTCAGCACGTCGAACCGGGTGTTGGAGACCGCCGCGGGCAGCGGGGCGAGTGAGTCCAGGATCACCTGGATCGACGGGCTCAGCTCCGGCGGGGCCGGCTGCGCCAGCGGTGAGGGCGACATCCCGGCCAGCCGGAACAGGTGCTCGCGCTCGGTGCCGTCCAGCCTCAGCGCCCGGGACACCGCCAGCAGCACCTGCTCGCTCGCGTTGATCGGCCGCCCCTGCTCCAGCCACGTGTACCAGGTGACCCCGACCCCGGCGAGCTGCGCGACCTCCTCGCGCCGCAGCCCGGGCGTACGGCGGCGCAGCCCGGGCGGCAGGCCGACGTCCTCGGGGGCGACCCGCGCCCGGCAGGCCTTCAGGAAGCGGGCCAGCTCGGTCCGGCGGCGCCCGCGGTCGCCCGCCGCGGTCGGGACTTCCTCCAGGACGGTCATGCCGTCCATCGTGCCGCAGCACGCCCGGGCGATACAGGTGCTGCCAGTACCAGGATCGGCAGGCTCTAACCACCAGTACCGGCGCGGCCCCAGGCTGGTGCCCATGACGGACCTTCAGACCCGGCCCGGCGTGGCCGGAGGCACCACCGGGGCCCCGGCCGTACGGCCCGGGCTGCTCCTCGCGCTCGTCCTGTGCGGGCAGTTCATGGCCGTGCTCGACGGCTCCATCGTCAACGTCGCGGCGCCCACCATCCGCACCGACCTGGGCGCCTCCGGGGCCGCCCTGCAGCTCGTGATCGCCGGCTACACCATCTCCTACGCCGTACTGCTGATCACCGGCGCCCGGCTCGGCGCCCGCTACGGCTTCAGCCGGCTGTTCCAGCTTGGCCTGGCCGGCTTCACCGCCACCTCGCTGGCCTGCGGCCTCGCCCCGACCACCGGCTGGCTGATCGCCTTCCGGCTGCTCCAGGGCGCGGGCGCGGCGCTGATGGTGCCGCAGGTGACGAGCCTGCTGCAGCGCACCTTCACCGGCGCCGCCCGCACCCGGGCGATCGGGCTCTACTCGGCGGTGCTGGCCGTCGGCGTCGCGTTCGGGCAGGTGCTTGGCGGGGTGCTGGTCAGCGCCGACCTGTTCGGCACCGGGTGGCGGCCGGTGTTCCTGGTCAACGTGCCGATCGGGCTGGTACTGCTGGCCGCGGGCGCCCGGCTGCTGCCGAAGCTGCCCGGCGACGCCTCGCGCGGCTTCGACGTCCCGGGCCTGGTGGTGCTGGGCGCGGCGCTCGGCCTGCTGGTGGTGCCGCTGGTGCTCGGCAACGAGCTCGGCTGGCCGCTCTGGGGCTGGGCGATGATCGCGGCCGGCGTGCTGCTGTTCGGGCTGTTCGTCGTGGTCGAGCGCGCTGTCGCCCGGCGCGGCGGGCAGCCGCTGATCGCCGGGCGGGTGCTGCGCGCGCCCGGGCTGCGCCCGGCGGCGGCCGGACTGTTCACGATCATGGCGGCCTACGCGGGCTTCATGTTCGCCTTCGCCCTGCACCAGCAGGCGGCCCTCGGCCACAGCGCGCTGCGGGCCGGGCTCTGCTCGGCGCCCGTCGCGATCGGCTTCGGCCTGGCCAGCCTGCGCTGGCACCGGCTGCCGGGCCGGTTGCACGGGGTGCTGCCGTCGGTCGCCGGGGTGCTGCTCGGCGGCGGCTACCTGCTGCTGGGGGTGCTGCTCGGCGACGGCGCCGGGATCGGGGCGGTGGTGCTGGCCGAGACGGCCGTACTCGGCCTGGCGGCGGGCTTCGCGTACGCGCCGCTGTTCGCCCGGGCGCTCGCGGGGGTGGCGCCCGAGGACGCGGCCGATGCCAGCGGTGTGACGGTGACCGTCCTCCAGCTCGGGCAGGTGATCGGGGTCGCGGTGGTGGGCTCGGTGTTCCTCGGGCAGGTGGACCTGCCGGCGCCGGCCGCCGACTCGGGGCACGCGCTGCTGGTCACCCTGGGGGTGAACGCGGTGACGGTCCTCGTCGGGGCGGCCTTCGCCGAGCGCAGCCGGCGGGTGGTGCGCTGACGGGAGCGCTCGCGGCCGCCGGACGGCTGCCGCGCGGAGGCAGTACGGTCGGCAGCTGCGCGGCGGCCGCCCGGCGGGGCTGCGTGGCCCGGCGGCCTCGGGAAACGGATTTCAGGAGCACGCCCCGGACCGTGTAAAGTAGTCGATGTCGCCGAGGGAAACCGGACGGAAACGACGGGAGACCCGGTGACATCGCAGGTCAAGGGGCTATAGCTCAGTTGGTAGAGCGCTTGCATGGCATGCAAGAGGTCTGGGGTTCAATTCCCCATAGCTCCACAGTGGTTGAGAGCCGCCTCCCGATTCGGGGGGCGGCTCTTCGCCGTTGTGTGCATGCCATCGGCGGGCGGGCCGCAAAGACCGCTACCGTCGTGCCATGGCCGATCTGCAGCGAAGGCGGAACGAGGAACTGGCCCGGATACTGCACCAGCTCGGCTGGAGTCCGGAACGGCTCGCCCGTGAGGTGAGCCTCGCCCTGCCACCGGGCCTGGCGATCAGCTCCACCGCCCCGTACAAGTGGCGCGACCGCGGCATGGTGCCGCGCAGCCCGCACGACCAGGCCGTCTGCGAGGTGCTCAGCCGCACCCTCGGCATGGCCGTCACCTACGAGCAGCTCTGGGGCCGGATGGGCGGCCACCGCGGCGCCAAGATCCTCTCGCCCCGGCTGCTCACCGACCCGTGGACCGCGGACACCGCCCAGACCGCGCTGCGCGAGGCCGCCACCGACGCCGGACCGGTGCGCCTCACCGACCTGTTCCGCAGCGCCGACCTCGACCACGCCGCCGAACGGCTCTCCTCGCCGCCGCCACCGGTCGGCGGCGGCGAGGGCGCGCTGCGCGTCGACCCCTCGCTGGCCGGCGAACTCGGCCTGTCCTACCGCAGCAAGCAGCGCCTCGAACGCTCCTGCGGCGGCGGCCTCGTCCTCGGCCCCACCCGGGCCGAACTCGCCATGTTGGCCAAGCTGTTGGAGCTCGGCGCGTACGACGAACGGCTCGGCCGCGAGCTTTACGGCACGGCCAGCAGGCTCGCCCGCCTGGCCGGCTGGGCCGCGTACGACCTCGGCCACGACGCCGCCGCCCAGCGGGCCTTCGTCGCCGCGCTGCGCGCCGCCCACGTCAGCGGCGACCCCCGGCTCGGCGTCGCCGGGCTCGGCGCGCTGGTGGTGCTCGCCACCCAGGGCACCGGCGGGCGCGGCCTGGACGCCGTCACCGCGCTGCGCACCGCCCTGGACGCCCACGGCCCCGCGCTCAGCCCCGCCGGCCGGGCCCGGCAGCTCGGCCGGATCGCCCGCGCCCACGGCCGGTGGGGCGAGGCCGAGCAGGCCGAGGCGGCCGCCGCCCGGGCCTTCGCCGAACTCGACGGCGTGCCCGGCGCGGAGGAGGCCCGGGCCGACCTGGCCGGGATGGTGGGCGAGGGGCGGCTCGCGCTCGGCCAGCACCGGATGGCCAAGGGGCTGCTCGCCGAGGCCGTCGCCGGGCTCGGACCGGGGCGGGCCCGGGCCAAGGCGATGCTGATGGTCCGCCTCGCCGAGGCCCACCGGCGCCTCGGCGACCAGCGGGAGGCCGCTCGGACGGCGGGGCTGGCGCGGTCGCTGGCGGCGGGGATGCAGTCGGAGCGGCTGGCCAGGGCGCTGCGGGACTTCGAGGCGGCGGGGCGGGCGGCGGCGCGGTGAGGGGCCGTTCCCGGGGGTGCTGGGTGAGGGGGCCGGTTCCCGGGGGTGCTGGGTGAGGGGGCCGGTTCCCGGGTGGGGCGCGATGAGAGGCCGGTTCCCGGCCGGCGTGCGGGGCGGGGTGTGCGGCGTGCGGGGCCGGGTGCGCCGGGGGACGGTCCGGAGCGCCCTGACCCGCTTGCGGTACCCTGAGCCCATGCGAACCGTGCGCCTGCTCCTTAGCCGGCCGCGCTGACCAGGACCGGCTGCGCCCTCGGGCGGTGCCGGAGTCGGCGTGGCGTCCCCTCCTGCGAGGGGATTTTTTGTTTTCCGCCCCCGCCCGCGTCGTGGGACGGGTCCACGGTCGGCCGCGTCGCGCGGTTCGCCAACTGACACCGATGGAGCTTGAAGGACCATGAGCGAGACGACCCCTGCGTCCGGCGCGGCCGAGACCGCGACCGAGCCGTTCCGGTACAGCGCCGCGCTGGCGGCGGAGATCGAGTCCCGCTGGCAGGACATCTGGGAGAAGGAGGGCACCTTCCACGCCCCCAACCCCATCGGTGAGCTGGCCGACCCGTCCGCCGGTGACGTCGCCGCGAAGCCGCACAGCTTCATCATGGACATGTTCCCGTACCCCTCGGGCGCGGGCCTGCACGTCGGCCACCCGCTGGGCTACATCGCCACCGACGTCTTCGCGCGCTACCAGCGGATGACCGGCCACAACGTGCTGCACACGCTGGGCTACGACGCCTTCGGCCTGCCCGCCGAGCAGTACGCGGTGCAGACCGGCACCCACCCGCGGGTCTCCACCGAGGCCAACATCGCCAACATGCGCCAGCAGCTGCGCCGGCTGGGCCTGGGCCACGACCCGCGCCGCTCGATCTCCACGATCGACCCGGAGTACTACCGCTGGACGCAGTGGATCTTCCTGCAGATCTTCAACTCCTGGTACGACGAGGCGGCCGGCAAGGCCCGTCCGATCGCCGAGCTGGTCGCCCGGTTCGAGGCCGGCACGCGTGAGGTGCCGGGCGGCCGCGCCTGGGCCGCGCTGTCAGCCGCCGAGCGCGACGAGGTGCTGGGCGAGTACCGCCTGGCGTACGCCAAGGAGGTGCCGGTCAACTGGTGCCCGGGCCTGGGCACCGTCCTGGCCAACGAGGAGGTCACCGCGGACGGCCGCTCGGAGCGCGGCAACTTCCCGGTGTTCAAGTCCAACCTGCGCCAGTGGATGATGCGCATCACCGCGTACTCCGACCGCCTGATCTCCGACCTGGACCTGCTGGACTGGCCGGAGGCCATCAAGCTGCAGCAGCGCAACTGGATCGGGCGCTCCGAGGGCGCCCGGGTGGACTTCGCCGTTGACGGCGGGAAGATCACCGTCTTCACCACCCGGCCCGACACCCTGTTCGGCGCCACCTACATGGTGCTGGCGCCCGAGCACGGCCTGGTCGACTCGATCGTCCCCGCCGCCTGGCCCGAGGGTGTGCCCGCCGAGTGGACCGGCGGCGCCGCCACCCCGGCCGAGGCCGTCGCCGGCTACCGTGCCGCGGCCGCCGCCAAGTCGGACGTCGAGCGCCAGGTCGACGCCAAGGTCAAGACCGGCGTCTTCACCGGCGCCTACGCCGTCAACCCGGTCAGCGGCGAGTCCGTGCCGGTGTTCATCGCCGACTACGTGCTGATGGGCTACGGCACCGGCGCCATCATGGCCGTCCCCGCCCACGACCACCGCGACTTCGCCTTCGCCCGCGCCTTCGGGCTGCCGATGCGCTGCGTCGTCGAGCCGACCGACGGTCGCGGCTCGGACCCGGCGGCGTGGGACGACGCCTTCGACACCTACGACTCGGTCATCGTCAACTCCACGCGGGAGCAGGGCGATCTGTCCCTGGACGGGCTGAGCGTCGTCGACGCCAAGGCCCGCGTCACCGCGTGGCTGGCCGAGCGCGGCATCGGCGAGGGCACCGTCAACTACCGCCTGCGCGACTGGCTGTTCAGCCGCCAGCGGTACTGGGGCGAGCCCTTCCCGATCGTCTACGACGAGGACGGCGTGATGCACGCGCTGCCCGAGTCGATGCTGCCGGTCGAGGTCCCCGAGGTCGACGACTACTCGCCGCGCACCTACGACGCGTACGACTCCGCCTCCTCGCCGGAGACCCCGCTGTCGCGCAACGAGGACTGGGTCAACGTCGAGCTGGACCTGGGCGACGGTGTCAAGCGGTACCGTCGCGAGACCAACACCATGCCCAACTGGGCGGGTTCGTGCTGGTACGACCTGCGCTACGTCGACCCGACGAACACCGAGGCCGTGGTGCACCCGGCCAACGAGGGCTACTGGCTGGGCCCGACGGAGACCAAGCCGGGCGGCGGCGCCGACCTGTACGTCGGCGGTGCCGAGCACGCCGTGCTGCACCTGCTGTACGCGCGCTTCTGGCACAAGGTGCTGCACGACCTGGGCCACGTCTCCTCGGTCGAGCCGTTCCACAAGCTGTTCAACCAGGGCATGATCACCGCGGACGTCTACCGCGACGAGCGCGGCTTCCCGGTGCCCGCCGCCGAGGTCGAGGAGCGCGACGGCAAGTACTTCTGGCAGGGCGAGCCGGTCAAGCGCGAGGCCGGGAAGATGGGCAAGTCCCTGAAGAACGCCGTCGCCCCGGACGACATCGCCGACGAGTACGGCGCGGACACGCTGCGCCTGTACGAGATGTCGATGGGCCCGCTGGACGTCTCCCGTCCGTGGGACACCCGGGCCGTCGTCGGTTCGTACCGCTTCCTGCAGCGGCTGTGGCGCAACATCGTGTCCGAGGCCACCGGCGAGCTGGTCGTCACCGACGAGGAGCCGGACGAGGCGACCCTGCGCGCGCTGCACAAGGCCATCGACGGCATCCGCGGCGACATGGCCGGGCTGCGGTTCAACACGGCCGTCGCCAAGGCGATCGAGCTGAACAACTTCCTGGTCAAGCGCGGCTCCACGCCGCGGGCGGTGGCCGAGCAGCTGGTGCTGATGGTCGCGCCGCTGGCCCCGCACATCGCCGAGGAGCTGTGGCGCCGACTGGGCCACGGCGAGTCGCTGGCACACGCCGACTACCCGGTCGCCGACCCGGCGTACGTGGTCGACGAGAGCGTGACCTGCGTGGTGCAGATCAAGGGCAAGGTCAAGGCGCGGCTGGAGGTCGCGCCCGGGATCACGGACGCGGAGCTGGAGGCGCTGGCGCTGGCGGACCCGGCGGTGGTCGCGGCGATCGGTGACGCGGCGGTGCGGAAGGTGATCGCGCGGGCGCCGAAGCTGGTCAACATCGTGACCGGGTGAGGTCGGGGCTGTTCGTGGTTCGTGACTTCGTCAGTGCGTGATTGATCGGGCGGGTGTCCTCCGGGGCACCCGCCCGATGCGTTTCCCGGGGGAGGTGGGGGTGGGTGGTGGGGGCTGAGGGGCGGGGGTCGGGCGGGGGCGTGCCCCCGGGGAGATCCCCGATCTGTCCCTGATCTCCGGCGGCCGGGCCCGTTCGGAGCTCCTCGCGCCCGGTGCGGCGGCTACCGTGGAACCCTGGGCATTGCGATCCGCGTTGGGCCCGGTGGGGGCGGAACGGTGGCGGAAGGTGGCGCGCGATGGACGTTTTCGGCGTGATGATCGGCTTGGTCCTGCTCTTCGGGATCGCGGCGCTCGTACTGGCGGTGGTCGGTACGGTCAAGGCCGCCAAGGCCGTTGCCGCGAAGGTCGAGAAGCACGAGGCCAACGCCCGGCGCGCCGTCGAGACCGCCACTCTCAAGGCGAAGACGTACACCAAGGTCGGCCCGCCGGCCCAGATCGCCACCGTCCGGCTCAAGCTGCGGACCTCGCTGGACGGCACCCGGCAGGTGCTGGAGGGCGGACGGGAGCAGGACGGCCAGCTCGGCGAGTCCCTCGCGCTGCTGACCCGGCTCGACGCGCACGCGGCCGATCTGGACGGCGAACTGCGGCTTCTGGAACGCGAACCGGACACCGCGCGGATCGCGGCCAAGCTGCCGGAACTGCGGGAGCGGGCGGAGCGGATCACCCACGCGGCGGAGACCATGCGGTGGGCGGCGCAGGACCGGATGCACCGGTTCGCGGACGACGAGCTGAGCCGGCTGAGCCAGGAGTGCGAGAGCGAGGCGGGGGCGCTGCGGCACTGGGACACCGGGTCCGCACCGGGTACCGGGTCCGCTGCGGGTGGTGCGGCCGGTGCGGCCGGTGCGGCCGGTTCGTCCGATGGCGGGGCGGCTCGGGCCGGGCTGACGGACGGGAAGGGGCGGCCGAGCGCGGAGGACCTGCTCGGGCTGGCCGACCCGCTGGCGAAGCTGGCGCAGCGGCTGCGGAAGCCGTCGGCGGAGACGTCGGCGGGGCCCTCGACGGGGCCCTCGGCGGGCTGAGCCCCGGTCCGGGTCGGGGCCGTTCCCGGGAGCGCCGGGGCCTCCGTCGGGCGCGCAGGAGCCCCGGCGGAGCGCTGGGACGGACGCTGTCTTCCCGGACGAACGGGGAGTAACCTCCGCCTCATGCCCTCCGACCTCGCACTCGTCACCGATTCCACGGCCTATCTGCCGCAGGAGGCCATCGACCGGCACGGGATCACGGTGGTTCCGCTGAGCGTCGCGGTCGGTGACTCGGTCCTCTGCGAGGGCGTCGAGATCTCTCCCAAGGACGTCGCCGAGGCGCTGCGCGCCAAACAGCGGGTGACCACCTCCCGTCCCAACCCGGAGGCCTTCGCGGCCGCCTACCGGGCGGCCGCCGAAGCGGGGGCGAAGGGGATCGTCTCGGTGCACATCTCGGGCGAGCTGTCCGGCACGGTCGAGGCCGCCCGGCTGGCGGCCGCCGAGGCGCCCGTACCGGTGCGGGTGGTGGACAGCCGACTGGTCGGCATGGCCCTCGGGTACGGGGTGCTGGCGGCGGCCGGGGCGATCGCGGCCGGCCGGGGCCTGCCGGAGGTGGCCGAGGCGGCCGCCCTGCGGGCTGCCGGAACCAGCGGCTTCTTCTACGTGGACACCCTGGAGCACCTGCGCCGCGGCGGCCGGATCGGGGCGGCGCGGGCGCTGCTCGGGTCGGCACTGGCGGTCAAGCCGCTGCTGCACCTGGACGGCGGGCGGATCGAGCCGCTGGAGAAGGTGCGGACGGCGTCGCGGGCGATCGCGCGGCTGGAGGAGATCGCGGTCGAGCGGTCGGGGGAGGGCGAGGTGGACATCACCGTCCACCACCTCGCGGCCGAGGAGCGGGCCGAGCCGCTCGCGGAGCGGCTGCGGGCGCGGGTGCCGGGGCTCCGGGACCTGTACGTGGGCGAGGTCGGGGCGGTGATCGGTGCGCACGTCGGGCCGGGGCTGCTCGCGGTGGTGGTCGCTCCGCGCTGAGGCGGGGGCGGTCGCGGCTGGGGGGTGGGTGTTGTCCCGCCCGGTCCGGTCAACTTGGGCACGGGTCGACCACTCGCGTGAGTGACCGTTTTTATCCACAACCCCCGGGTTGTCCACAGGCATTCGGTAATTCCTGCGTGCTCGTCGGACGGCTCCTAGCGTCCTCGCCATGACGACCAGGGGCCTGGGCGCGGCGAAGCGCCAAGCGATCAACGAGACGGTGCGGCTGCGGATGGCGGCGCTGCTGCCGACGGACGACGGGCCGGTGGGCCCTGCTGTGCCTGCCGTCCCCCCTGCGCCGCCTTCCGCATCCTCTCCGCCTCCTCCGGTCTCCTCGCCTTCTCCGGCCCCGCCGTCCGTGGCTCCGTCTCCGACGACTGCCGGAGCGGTGCGGAAGCCGGCGGCGTTGCCTCCGGGGGCGCTCGACGTACCCGATCCGCCGGAAGCCGGCGCGCGGCTGCGGTTCGCCTCGGTGCTGGCGCTCGACCGGCGCGCGGTGGCCGGGCTGGCCATCCTGCTGCTGTTCGCGGTGGGGTACGCCGTGCAGCACTTCTGGCTGGCCAGGCCGGAGGCGGTGGCCGTCCCGGCGCTGGTGGCGGCCTCCGCCCTGCCGGAGTCCGGTCCGTCCGCCGCCGACGCCCCACCCGGCAGCGGGGCCGGTCCACCCGAGACCTCCTCGGGGCCGGGCGCCGGGCCCGCGGTCGTCGTCGACATCGGCGGCCGGGTCCACGTGCCGGGCCTGCACACCCTGCCCGGCGGCTCGCGGGTGGCCGACGCCCTGCGGGCGGCGGGCGGTCCGCTGCCGGAGACGGACACCCGGGGACTCAACCTGGCCCGCGTCCTGACCGACGGCGAACAGATCCTGGTCGGCGAGCCGGCACAGGCCCCGGTCCCCGTCCAGGTTCCCGGAGGCGCCGGCGGACTTCCCGGGGCCGGCGCGCCCCGACCACCCGTCAGCCTCAACCGCGCCACCCTCGAACAGCTCGACGCCCTGCCAGGCGTCGGCCCGACCCTCGCCCAGCGCATCCTCGCCTACCGCGCCTCGCACGGCTCGTTCCGCTCGATCGACCAGCTCCGCCAGGTCAGCGGCATCGGCGCCCGCACGTTCGCGGAACTCCGCCCGTTCCTCACGCTCTGACACCCGTTCCGTTTCCGCTTGCCGACCCCTGAAGGGAGGTGCCGCCATGTCCGCCACCACCGCGCCGGTCCCGAACACCCGCTCCTCGGGTGCCGACTTCCGGCTGCTGCTGCCCGCCGTCTCGGCCTGGCTGGTCACGGCGGTGCTCCTGCCCATCGAACCGGGGTCCGAGGCGCTGATCTTCTCGCTGGCGGTCGGCGCGGTGCTCGCGGCCGTGCTGCTGCTCAGCCGGCCGGGCCTGCTGCGCCGGCGCGGGGCCGCGGTGGCGCTGGCGGCCGTCCTGCTCAGCGGCGCCGCGGCCGCGATCGCGACCCCGCTGCACACCGCCGACCTGCACCGGGGGCTGCTGCCGGAGCTGGCCCGCGCTGCCGAGCACGCGCCGCCGCGCTCCCCGGGCACGCCCGCCCGGGTGGTGGAGGTGGAGCTGACCGTCACGGGAGACCCGAAGGTCCACACCTCCCGGGGCGGCACCACCGGCGGGCAGAGCCTGCTCACCGTCAAGGCCGTGGCCGACCGGGCCGCCCTCCTCCCGGACGGGCGGTCGACGCGCACGCACACCCCGGTGACCGTGATGGTCCGCGGGCCGGAGAGCGGTTCCTGGCTGCGACTGCTCCCGTCGGAGCGGCTGGCCGTGGAGGCCGAGGTGCGTCCGGCGGGGGAGGGCTACGACACCGAGGCCGCGGCGCTGCTGGCCGTCCACGGGCAGCCCCGGCAGCTCGCACCGCCGAGCCTGCCGCAGCGGATCGCCGGCCGACTGCGCGAGGGCCTGCGCACGGCCAGCGACGGACTGCCCCCGGACGCGCGGGGGCTGCTCCCCGGGCTGGTCGTCGGCGACACCTCGCGGCTGCCCGACGACCTGGTGGACGCCTTCCGGGCCACCGACCTGGTGCACCTGGTGGCGGTCAGCGGGGCCAACCTGGCGATCGTCCTCGGCGTGCTGCTGGGCTCCCCGGGCCAGGCAGGCACCCCGGAACGGCGAGGACTGGCAGCGCTGTTGGGGCTGTCCCTGCGTACCAGCGCCCTGCTCGGCGCGGGGCTGACGCTGGCCTTCGTGACCGTCTGCAGACCCGAGCCCAGTGTGCTGCGGGCGGCGGGGACGGGACTGATCGGCATGCTGGCCCTGGCCACCGGCCGCCCCCGGCAGGCCGTACCGGCGCTCGCCGGGGCCGTTCTGGTCCTCGTCCTGCTGGACCCGTTCCTGGCCCGCTCCTTCGGTTTCCTGCTCTCGGTGCTCGCCACCGCCGGGCTGCTCGTCCTCGGGCCGCACTGGGCCGAGTCCCTGCGCGCCCGGCGCTGGCCGCACCACCTGGCGGGCGCGCTGGCGGCGACGGCGGCCGCGCAGGCGCTCTGCGCCCCGGTGACGGTGGTGCTGTCCGGGCACATCAGCCTGGTCGCGGTCCCGTGCAACCTGCTGGCCGAACTGGCGGTCGCCCCGGCGACGCTGCTCGGCTTCGGGGTGCTCGTGCTGCAGCCGTTCTTCCCGTCCCTGGCGCGGGTGCTGGCCGAGCCGGCCGGGGTGCCGGCCGGCTGGCTGGCCTTCGTCGGACGGCGCGGGGCGGAACTGCCCGGCGGCCAACTGACGTGGCCCGGAGGCTGGTTCGGGGTGGTGACGGTCGCCCTGGCGACCCTGGCCGCCTGCTGGGCGGCGCCTCTGCTGCTGCCCCGGCGGGCGGAGACCGGCCGGCACGCCCGCCCCCGGCGCCGTTGGGCCCGGGCCCTGGTGACGGGCACGCTGCTGGTGGTGTTGCTGGCCGTACTGCTGCGCCCGCCGCAGCTGGCCCGGATCGCCACGGGCTGGCCGCCGCCGGGGTGGCGGCTGGCGATGTGCGACGTCGGACAGGGAGACATGTTGGCCCTTGCGACCGGTGCGCCGGACAGCGCGGTGGTGATCGACACCGGGCCGGATCCCGAAGCGGCCGACCGGTGCCTGCGCGAACTCGGCGTCACGACGGTACCGCTGCTGCTGTTGACGCACTTCCACGCGGACCATGTCGAGGGCGTGCCAGGGGTGTTGCGCGGCCGTCAGGTGGGTGCCGTCGAGGGCACGGTGCTGGACGACCCGCCGGGCGAGGCTGCCCGGGTGTCGGCCTGGGCGGCAGGGGCCGGCGTGCCGCTGGTGCGTGCGGGCCGCGGGGAACGCCGTTCGGCCGGCGCGGAGTTGTCCTGGGACGTGGTGTGGCCCGAGCCGGGGGCGGCCGTCGAGGCGCCTGGCGCGAACAACGCGAGCGTGGCCCTGCTGGTGACCTTGGGCGGAGGTTTGCGGATGGCACTGCTCGGGGATCTCGAACCGCCCGCCCAGTCGGCGTTGTTGGGCCGCATCGGCCCGGTCGACGTACTGAAGGTGGCCCACCACGGCTCGGCCCACCAGGACTGGGGCCTGACCGGTGCGCTACGGCCCCGGCTCGCCCTGATCTCCTGCGGCGAGGGCAACGCGTACGGGCACCCGTCACCTCGGACGGTCGACCGGCTGCGTGCGTTGGGCGCCACCGTCCTGCGCACCGACCGGGTGGGGGACATCGCCGTGACCGGCGACTCCCCGTCCGCCGTCGCCGTCGCCGTGCACCCCCGGCCCGACCACGGCGCCCGCGCCGGCCACTCCGGCTCCGGCCACTCCCCCCGCAGGCCCCGTGCCCCGCCCCTGTGACGCCCGCTCTCCTCTTCCCTCCACCATGTGGGGTGGGCAGGGCGAACCTTCACCCGAATTGGCTGTGCCGTGCGGATTGCGACGATCCGGTGCTCCGCGGCCGTCAAGCGTTGGGTGCGGGGACGTACGGGAGACGGAGACGGCGAGGGCCCCGCCGACCACCCGGCGGGGCCCTCGCGGAGCTGCTCGGCGGTTGTGCCGCGGCGTTCCCTCCGGAGTCAGGGGTTGACCGTCACGGTGAGGGTCTCCGGGTGGCACTGTTGCCCTGGTAGACCGAGTCGCCGCTGTAGACGGCCGTGATGACGTGCGGGCCGGGGGTCCGGAAGAAGACCACACGCCCGGCGGCGGCGCAGTTTCCGAGGTCGAGGACCAGGCGTGCGGTGCCCAGGGTCGTGCCGGTGGTGGTGTCGGTGAACGTCACAGTGCCGGTGGGCGGGGTCGTGGCGCCCGTGCCGGCCGGGCAGACCAGGTCATCGAGCACCACCGGTCGGCCGAGCCGGACCTGATGGGGGATCGCGATCAGGCGGGTGTTCACCGGCTTACCCGGGGTGAGGTAGCTGATGGTGATGCTCGCGGCCTCGCTGGTCACCGTGGGGCCGGTGCCGCCGGCGGGTACGAGGGACGAACCACCGCCCCCTCCACCCGCGTTCCCGGCCGGGGTCACCGAGAGGTTGATGTTGCCGCCGCCGCCTCCGCCGTAGTAGCCGCCGCCGCCTCCGCCCCCCGTCAGGCTGGGTCCTGGACCGCCGCCGGTGCCGAGCGTACCGGGGCTGCCGCCGCCGTTGAAGCCGCCGGTGCAGTGGGACGTCGGCAAACAGGATCCATCGTTGGTGGCGTTGCCGCCGACTTCGATATGAGGGTCTGTCCGCCGGACAGTCCGGTGAGAGTGCCCGAAACCTGAGCACCACGGCCGCCGGGCGTGTCGTTGCCCCCCTCCAGGCCGCCGGCCGCACCGATCGCCGTGACGTCGACCTGTGTGACGCCGTTCGGGACGGTGAAGGTCTGCTCGGCGCCGGTGAAGGCGAACGTGCAGGTGGTGGTGGGGCCCGAGGCGGTGCACGTGCTCCTGCGCGTGGGCGGTCCCGGGCAGCGCGACCGGGGCGAGTCCGGCGGCTCCCAGCAGGCCGGCCGCGACGGCCAGTGCCCGTCCACGGCGGGCGGCCGAACCGGCACGTCCCCTGGCGACGGCTGGGCCCGGCTGACCGGCGGCGGCCGGCGGTGAGATCTTCACGAGCTGCTCCTGGAAGGCGGAGGGGGATGCTTCGGCAGTCGATTGCCGTCCGCCACTGTGGATCAGGAGGCCAGGGAGTCGATCGCGACGGCGCCCTGGCGCACCGTCGATTCACCCCGGTGGTGTGCGGTCCCGGCCGTCGGGCGGGTCAGCGGATCCGGAGCAGCTCGGGCAGTCCGGCGGTGTCGACGAGGTGCGCCCGGGTGGGGAGGACCCGGCGGAGCAGGGTGTCGTGGGCTTCCGGGTCCGGGTCGGCGACGGCGTCGGAGAGGACGTGGAGCAGGTAGTCGCGATCGGCCGCGTCGAGGACGGTGGACAGGACGGCGCCGCTGGTGCTGGTGCCGGAGACCACCAGGCTGGTGATGCCGCGTTCGCGCAGCCGCCGGTCGAGGTCAGTGGTGGACATGGCACCGTAGCGGGTCTTTCGGACGACGATGTCGTCGCCGAGCGGGGCCAGGCGCTCGTGGACGGCGGTGGCGGCGTCCTCGTCGTGCATGGCGCGGTGCCGGGCCAGCGCGGCGAAGGACTTGTTGGTGTCCGGGACGGCGTCCCAGTCGGCTTCGGTGAAGGCGACGCGGACGTGGACGATGGTGCCGCGGGCGGCCCGGACGCCGGCGACGGCCCGTTCGATGCGGCCGAGGAGGGCTTCGCGGGTGCCGTCCTCGGGAAGGGCGGCCAGGACGGCGGGCTGGCAGTCCAGGACGAGAAGAGCGGTGTGCGCGGGGCCGAGTGCGGCGGCGGTGTTCACGCGGCGGTCCTCCTTGTGGGTGGTGTGCGACCGGGGGTGACCGGCCGCCGGTGGCGTCAGGAGTGGCTGAGGGACGGTTCCGGCTCCTGCACCGGCGCCTGCTCGCGCCGGGGGAGCAGCAGTGGGGTCGCCAGGATGAGCAGCCCCGCGACGGTGAGGGCGGTGCGCGGGCCGGTGACGTCGGCGAGCAGGCCGCCGAGGGCGGTGCAGACGGCGATGGACGCCTGCTGGCCGATCGACCAGGCCGACAGGGTGCGGGCGACCAGGTGCTCGGGGGTGCGTTCGAGCCGGAAGGTGGCGAGCACCGGGTTGTAGAGGCTCATGTTGACGATGATCGCCAGCTCGACGGCCATCACGGTGACCAGGCCGACGACGCCGGGGCGGACGAGGACCAGCCCGATCAGCCAGACGGCGCGCAGGGTGCCGACGGTCCGGAAGACCCGGTGCGGTCCGTAACGGGCGACGACGCGCCGGGCGAGCCGGGAGCCGACGAGCCCGCCGAGGCAGGGAGCGGCGAAGGCGAGGCCGTACTGCCAGGCCGGGAAGTGCAGTTGGCGCAGCAGGAGTACGGCCAGCAGCGGTTCGGTGGCCATGATCAGGCCGCTGACGAGCAGGTTGTTGAGGTAGAGCGGCCGCAGGCCGGGGTCGCCCAGGATGTGCCGCCAGCCGTCGAGCAGCGCGCCTGCCCGCACCGGTGCCTTGCCGGTGGGCTGCGGGGCCTCCTCCCGGCCGCGGATCGCGGTGATGCCGAGGGCGGAGAGCAGGTAGCTGAGGGCGTCGGCCACGATCGTGGCGACCGGCCCGAACAGGCCGATCGCGGCCCCGCCGAGCGGTGGTCCGACCGCGATGGAGCTCCAGTTGGTGGATTCGAACCGGGCGTTGGCGACCAGCAGGTCGTCCGGCCGGACGAGGGCCTTGAGGTGGGCGCCGCTGGCCGCGTTGAACGCGATCTTGGCCGCGGCGACCACGGCCGAGACCACCAGCAGCTGGACGAAACCCAGCAGGCCGAGGGCGTACGTGAGCGGGACGGTGGCCATGGCCGCGAACCGGACCAGGTCCATCGCGATCATCACCGGGCGCTTGCGCCGGAGCTCCACCCACGGTGCGAGCGGCACCGCGATGAGCGCGCCCACCGCGGGGCCCACCGCGGACAGCGCGGACACCTCGGCCGGTCCGGCGTGCAGCGCCAGTACGGCGATCAGCGGCAGGGCCCCGAATCCCAGCCCGGACCCGTACGCGCTCACCGCGTACGCCGCCCAGAGCCAGCCGAACTGCCGCCCCAGCCGCTTCCTGCCCGCCCCGCCGACCCCGCCGACCCTGCCGACCCCGCCCGTCCCGTTCACCCTGCCCACCATGCCCGGCTCGCTCCCTCGACGTCCCGTTCGAACAAATCAATGTTGTCCGGCGAGAGCTAATCGAGCGGCACATCCGCAGGTCAAACAACCAGTCCGCCGCCACGCCACAACCACGTGTTGTTCACTAAGGTGGATCGGCATGGACCTCGAAGCCGTACGCACCTTCGCCGCCGTCGTGGAAGCGGGCCAGTTCCAGAAGGCCGCCGCCGACCTGGCGGTCACCCAGCAGGCCGTCTCCAAGCGCGTCGCCACCCTGGAGCGCGACCTCGGTGTCCGGCTGTTCACCCGCACCCCGCGCGGGGCCGAGCTCACCATCGACGGGCAGGCCTTCCTGCCCCATGCGCGCGAGCTGCTGCGCGCCGCCGAGCGTGCGGTGGCGTCCGTGGGCACCGGGCGGCGGCCGCTGCGGGTCGACGTGATCGCCTCCCGGGTCGCGCCGTCGGGCCTGATGCGCGACTTCCACCGCGCGCACCCCGAGATCGACCTCGACGTCGTGATGCTGTTCGACGTGGAGGCGGCCGTCGGCGCCATCCGCTCGGGCGCCGTCGACGCGTCGTTCCGCGCCGTCGCCGCGCCCGGTCGGCCCCTTCCCGAGGACATCGAGTCCGTCCGGGTGCTCGACGAGCCGCTCCAGCTCCTCACCGGCCCCGCCCACGCGCTGGCGGGCGCCCGTTCGGTGACCGTCGCCCAGCTCGCCGGGCACCGGATCTGGATGCCCGGCATCGCGCCAGGGACCGAGTGGGCCGCCTACTACGACGACCTCGTCGCCGAGTTCGGCCTCGGGATCGAGGTGACCGGCCCCAACTTCGGCTCCGACGCGCTCCTCGACACCGTCGCCGACACCCCGGCCCTGGCCACCTTCATGAGCGAGCACACCCGCGTGGTCTGGCCCGCCGGCCACGGCCTGCGCCGCATCCCGGTGACCGACCCGACGCCCGTGTACCCGCACTCGCTCCTGTGGCACCGGGACAACCCCCACCCGGCCCTGGCCGCCCTCCGGGCCCACCTCGCTGCGACCCGGCCCGCCCTCGACGCCCCGGGCACCTGGCGGCCGGGCTGGGTGCTCCCGCGCTGAACGGCTGCCGGGGCCGGGGCCGGGGCCAGGACCGGGGCCGGGACCGGGGCCGGGGCCGACGGGCGAGGGCGGCGTGGAGGCGACGGAAAGCGCCGGTCAGGCCTCTTCGCGCCAGCCGTCGTAGGAGGTGGCGAGGGTGTCGAGGGCATGCAGCAGGGCGGCGGTCCAGCCGGTGGACGGCGGGTCGAGGACGACGAGCCACTGGGCGTCCTCGGCGTCGTCCTCGCCGGCCAGGGCGTCGCGGACGATCTCCGGTTCGCCGAGGTCCGGGTGGGCGGCGCGGAGTTCCTCGGCGGCCTCGTCGGCGGCGTCGCGGTCGGGCAGAACGAGCAGCTGGCGGACGAACGGGTCGTCGACGTCCGGGAGGTCGGGGGTGTGGTTCTCGGTCACCGGGCCATTCTCCAGGTCGCGCGGAACGGTCCGGCGGCGCGGTCGGCCCCTACGGCCCTGCGCGTCCTACGCGCCCTCCGGCCCCTACGGCAGCGGGGCCGGCCGGCTGCTGGCCCGGCCGGCTGCGGGCCCGGGCGGGAGTGTCCGCGGCGCGTGGGATGCTGGTAGGCGATGGCCAGGAAGAGTGCACCCGACGACCTGCTCGCCCCGCTGACCCTCGCGGTCGGCCAGGAGGAGCTGCTGCTGGACCGCGCGGTCGCCCAGGTGGTGGCCGCGGCGAAGGCCGCCGACCCGGACACCGACGTACGGGACCTGCCCCCCGGCGGGCTGCAGCCCGGCAGTCTGGCCGAGCTGACCACGCCCTCGCTGTTCGCCGAGCGCAAGGTGATCGTGGTCCGGGCCGCCCAGGACCTCTCCGCCGACTCGGTGAAGGAGGTCAAGGCGTACATCGAGGCGCCGGCCGAAGAAGTGATCATGGTGCTGGTGCACGCCGGCGGGGCCAAGGGCAAGGGCCTGCTGGACGCCGGGCGCAAGGCGGGCGGACGCGAGGTGGCCTGCGCCAAGCTGGCCAAGGCGAGCGAGCGGCTGGCCTTCGTCAAGGGCGAGTTCCGCGCCCTGGGCCGCTCCGCGACGCAGGAGGCCTGCCAGGCGCTGCTGGACGCGCTCGGCAGTGACCTGCGCGAACTGGCGGCCGCGTGCAGCCAGTTGACCTCGGACGTCGAGGGCACCATCGACGAGACGGTGGTGGCCCGCTACTACAGCGGCCGGGCCGAGGCGACCGGCTTCGAGGTGGCCGACCTGGCGGTCACCGGACGGGCGGCGGAGGCGCTGGAGCGGCTGCGCTGGGCGCTGGCCGTCGGCCAGCCGCCGACCGGCATCACCTACGCGCTGGCCTCCGGCGTGCGAAGCATCGGGCGGCTGGCCACGACCGGGCGGAACATGCGCCCGGCCGACCTGGCCCGCGAGTTGGGCATGCCGCCGTGGAAGGTGGACCGGGTCCGCCAGCAGATGCGCGGCTGGACGGGCGACGGGGTGGCGGCCGCGCTGACCGCGATCGCCCAGGCCGACGCCGCCGTCAAGGGCGGCTCGGACGACCCGGCCTTCGCCCTGGAGCGTGCGGTGGTCGCCGTCGCCAGGGCCGCCCGGGCCGGCTCCCGCCCCGCCTACTGACGCCCGGCCCGCTCCTGCCCGGTCCGGTCCCGCCTGCCGACGCCCCGCCCCGCCTGCCGCCGCCTCGTCCACCGGCGCCCGGGCGACCCGCCCCGCCCTACTGGCGCATGGCCCGTACGGCGTTGTCGGCGTCCGCCTGCAGCATGGTGCGCAGCTCGTCCATGGACGGCGGGGTGGTCTTCCCCTGGGTGTAGCTGGCGCTGTAGGTGATGTAGAAGGTCATCCCGCCGTCGCGGACGTCGACCTCGGCGTAGATGTCGCGGTACTTGTCCGACGAGCCGTCGTCCTTGTACACGAAGTACGCGTCCTCGCCGATTCCGGTGAGGTTCGAGATCTGGTAGCCGCGTGACCGGTAGGTCTCCTTGTTGGCCGACAGTTCGGGCGCGGGGTTGACCGCCCTGTGCAGGTCGGCGCGCAGGTAGACCGAGGCGTACTCGCTGTCGCTGTTGCCGCCGGTCCGCTTGAGGGACATCGAGCAGTTCATGCTGTCCAGGGCCGGGTTGCGGTCGGTGTGGTGGCTGGGCGAGGTGCTGGTCGTGTTGACCGAGTACTTCTCCAGCAGCCGGGCGGGCTTCCCGACGGCACAGAAGTCGTCCGAGACGTGGTAGCTGCCGAGGCTGCGCGGCGCGGAGTCGCCGCCGCTGCTGCCGACCATGCCCGGGATGACCAGCACGGCGGTGGTCCAGCCGGCCGAGGCGAGCAGCGCGCCGACGAAGGCCCAGACGGCGTTGCGCCGCAGGTTGCCGCCGGAACGGCCCCCGGACGCCCCGCCCGCCGGACCGGCGCCGGGAGTGACGACGGGACCGCCCGCGCCCGGCGAGGCGGGCAGGCCGGCCGGCGGGCCGAAGCCCGGCGCACCGGGGGCCTGCTGCGGGAACCCGTACCCGGGCCCGTTCGGTGCCGGGGACGGCTGCGGCGGTGGTGGCGTCGTCATGGATGTTCCCCCCTCGGGACTGGCGCCGGGATGCCCCCCGCACCCTCGGTCGCGCGTGATCGACCATAGCGGCCGAGGCGCGGAACGCGGCAGGCGCCGCAGTCGGCCCCTGGGGAGGGGACCGGCTGCGGCGCCTGCCGTACAGCTGCTGTGCACCGCACCCGCGTGGCGAACGCAGGCCGCGTGCGGTGCGAGACTCGCACGCCTCTGGAGTCCGGGTAGAGGGCCGGTTCGTCCGGAGGCGGTGGGGGCCGGAGCCCCCGGAGGCGTCAGGCCTGGGCGGCCGCGTTGACGCGCTTGGTGATGGCCGACTTCTTGTTGGCGGCCTGGTTGGCGTGGATGACGCCCTTGCTCACGGCCTTGTCCAGCGCCTTGGAGGCGGCGCGGGCCAGCACGGCGGCCTTCTCGGTCTCACCGGCGGCAGCGGCCTCGCGGGCCTTGCGCAGAGCGGTCTTCAGCGAGGACTTGACGGCCTTGTTGCGCAGGCGCGCCTTCTCGTTGGTCTTGTTGCGCTTGATCTGGGACTTGATGTTCGCCACGAAGGAGCCTCAGTCTTGTCTAAAGGTTTGAACGGGCTGCACCCGAAGGCCGTCGGACCAGCTGAGAGGGCATGCCGGGGCCAGGTGCAGCTGACCACGCTACCAGGGGCCCGCCGCCCGCCCCAAACCGGCCGCCGCCGGTCGCCGGCCCGGCCGCCGGCCCCGCGCGGATCAGGCGCTCAGCACCGGCTCCCCGTAGTGCTCGACCTCCGGGAACGGCCGGTAGAACCGGTGCAGCAGCTCACGCCACCGCCGGTACTCCTCCGAGCCCCGGAACCCCTCGGTGTGGTCGGCGAGCGTCTCCCACTCCACCTGCAGCAGGAAGCGCGAGCCGCGCCCCTCGTCCAGGCAGCGGTGGAGCCGGAGCGAGCGGAAGCCGCGCTGGACGGCGATCAGCGGACGGGCCTCGGCGAAGGCGGCGAGGAACTCGTCCTCCCGGCCGGGCAGGACGTCGAGCAGGGCGCTTTCCAGGATCACGGGAGGCCATCCTGCCCCTCCGGGACCAGCGGACGGAACGCTGCGGGGTGCCCGAACGGTGTCCGGTGCCGCGGTCGTGGGAAGATGGGAGGAACTATTTCGATCGGACGAGACCGTCCGGTCCCCGGGATAGCCGGTCAGCGATGATCCGGACACCCCCGGCCCCGGACCAACGGAGAATCGGACCAAGGTGCCCGCGACCCCCAGCAATGTGCCAGAGCCCAGCCGTACCGACCCGGCGCTGATCCGCAACTTCTGCATCATCGCCCACATCGACCACGGCAAGTCGACGCTCGCAGACCGGATGCTGCAGATCACCGGTGTCGTCGACCCCCGGCAGATGCGTGCCCAGTACCTCGACCGCATGGACATCGAGCGCGAGCGCGGCATCACCATCAAGTCGCAGGCGGTCCGCCTCCCCTGGGCCCCGAAGACCGGGCCGGCCGCCGGGACGACGCACATCCTCAACATGATCGACACCCCCGGCCACGTGGACTTCACGTACGAGGTGTCCCGCTCCCTCGCGGCCTGCGAGGGGACCATCCTGGTGGTCGACGCGGCCCAGGGCATCGAGGCGCAGACCCTCGCCAACCTGTACCTGGCGCTGGAGAACGACCTCACGATCGTCCCGGTCCTCAACAAGATCGACCTGCCGGCCGCCCAGCCGGAGAAGTACGCCGAGGAGATCGCCCACATCATCGGCTGCGACCCGGGCGACGTGCTCAAGGTCAGCGCCAAGACCGGTCTGGGCGTCGAGGACCTGCTGGACCACATCGTCAACACCGTGCCGGCCCCGGTCGGCGTGGCGGACGCCCCGGCCCGCGCGATGATCTTCGACTCGGTGTACGACGCCTACCGCGGCGTGGTCACCTACGTCCGTGTCGTGGACGGCCAGCTGAACAAGCGCGAGCGCATCCAGATGATGTCGACCGGCGCCACCCACGAGCTGCTGGAGATCGGCGTCATCTCGCCCGAGCCGAAGGTCGCCGACGGCCTGGGCGTCGGCGAGGTCGGCTACATCATCACCGGTGTGAAGGACGTCCGGCAGTCCAAGGTCGGTGACACGATCACCTCGCAGCACAAGGGCGCCACCGAGCCGCTGGGCGGCTACAAGGACCCGCGTCCGATGGTGTTCTCCGGCCTCTACCCGCTGGACGGCTCGGACTACCCGCTGCTGCGCGACGCCCTGGACAAGCTGCGGCTGAACGACGCCGCCCTGGTGTACGAGCCGGAGACCTCGGTCGCGCTGGGCTTCGGCTACCGCTGCGGCTTCCTCGGCCTGCTGCACCTGGAGATCATCCGGGAGCGCCTGGAGCGCGAGTTCAACCTCGACCTGATCTCCACCGCCCCGAACGTGATCTACCGGGTGGTGATGGAGGACGGCACCGAGCACACCGTCACCAACCCGAGCGAGTTCCCGTCCGGCAAGATCTCCGAGGTCTACGAGCCGGTCGTGCGCGGCACCATCCTGGCGCCCAACGACTTCGTCGGCGCGATCATGGAGCTCTGCCAGTCCCGCCGCGGCAGCCTGCAGGGCATGGACTACCTGTCCGAGGACCGGGTCGAGCTGCGCTACACCCTGCCCCTCGCGGAGATCGTCTTCGACTTCTTCGACCAGTTGAAGTCCAAGACCCGCGGCTACGCCTCGCTCGACTACGAGCCCATCGGCGAGCAGAGCGCCCAGCTGGTCAAGGTCGACATCCTGCTGCACGGCGACCCGGTGGACGCCTTCTCCGCGATCGTGCACAAGGACAAGGCCTACAGTTACGGCGTCATGATGGCCGGCAAGCTGCAGAAGCTGATCCCGCGCCAGCAGTTCGAGGTGCCGATCCAGGCCGCCATCGGTTCCCGGGTGATCGCCCGCGAGACGGTCCGCGCGATCCGCAAGGACGTCCTCGCCAAGTGCTACGGCGGTGACATCTCCCGCAAGCGGAAGCTGCTGGAGAAGCAGAAGGAAGGCAAGAAGCGGATGAAGATGGTCGGCAGCGTGGAGGTCCCGCAGGAGGCCTTCATCGCGGCGCTGTCCACCGACTCCGAGTCGCCGAAGGACAAGAAGTAGCAGCGACGCAAGGGCCCCGGGGCGGTCGCCCCGGGGCCCTTACGCGTACCCGGACCGGTCAGTCGACCTCGGCCACGGCCTCCGCGAACTGCGCCTGGTAGAGCCGGGCGTAGGCGCCGCCGGTGGCGATCAGCTCGTCGTGCGAGCCCTGCTCCACGATGGAGCCGTTCTCCATCACCAGGATGACGTCGGCGTCGCGGATGGTGGAGAGGCGGTGCGCGATGACGAAGCTGGTGCGGCCGGTGCGCAGCCGGGCCATGGCCCGCTGGATGAGCACCTCGGTGCGGGTGTCGACCGAGCTGGTGGCCTCGTCCAGGACCAGGATCGACGGCTGGGCGAGGAAGGCCCGGGCGATGGTGATCAGCTGCTTCTCGCCCGCGCTGACGCCGGTGCCCTCGTCGTCGATGACGGTGTCGTAGCCGTCCGGGAGGGTGCGGACGAAGCGGTCGACGTGGGCGGCCTTCGCGGCCTCGATGACCTGCTCGCGGGTGGCCGACCCGGCGCCGTAGGCGATGTTGTCGGCGATGGTGCCGCCGAACAGCCAGGTGTCCTGGAGGACCATGCCGATGCCGGAGCGCAGGTCCTCGCGGGACATCGCGGCGATGTCGACGCCGTCGAGGGTGATCCGGCCGGAGCTGACCTCGTAGAACCGCATCAGCAGGTTGACCAGGGTGGTCTTGCCGGCGCCGGTGGGGCCGACGATGGCGACGGTCTGGCCGGGTTCGACCTTGAGCGAGAGGTCGTCGATGAGCGGCTTGTCGGGGTCGTAGCGGAAGGACACGTCCTGGAAGGCGACCCGGCCGTGGACCGCGTCGGGCTTCTCGGGCATGGCCGGCTCGGGGCTCTGCTCGGGGGCGTCGAGGAGTTCGAAGACGCGCTCGGCGGAGGCGACCCCGGACTGCACCAGGTTGGCCATGCTGGCGACCTGGGTGAGCGGCTGGCTGAACTGCCGGGAGTACTGGATGAAGGCCTGGACGTCGCCGATGGACAGCGAGCCGCTGGCCACCCGCAGGCCGCCGACGACCGCGACCAGCACGTACTGGAGGTTGCCGATCAGCATCATCGCGGGCTGGATGATCCCGGAGATGAACTGGGCGCGGAAGCTGGCGTGGAACAGCGCGTCGTTGTGCTCGCGGAAGGTCTCGGCGGACTCGCGCTGCCGCCCGAACACCTTGACCAGGGTGTGGCCGGTGTACATCTCCTCGATGTGGGCGTTGAGCTGGCCGGTGGACTTCCACTGCTGGACGAACTGCGGCTGGGCCCGCTTGCCGACCTTGGCGGCGACGACCACCGACAGCGGCACCGAGACCAGGGCGATCAGCGCCAGCAGCCAGGAGATCCAGAACATCATCGCCAGCACGCCGACCACGGTGAGCAGCGAGTTGACGACCTGTCCCATGGTCTGCTGCATGGACTGGCCGATGTTGTCGATGTCGTTGGTGACCCGGCTGAGCACCTCGCCGCGGGGCTGCTTGTCGAAGTAGCTGAGCGGCAGGCGGGCGAGCTTGGCCTCGACGTCCTGGCGCAGCCGGTAGCCGGCCGACTGGATGGCCTTGGTGGCCAGGCGGCCCTGGAGGATGCCGAAGCCGGCGGAGGCGACGTAGATGCCGAGCACCCAGAGCAGGACGGAGCCGATGGCGCCGAAGTCCATGCCCTGGCCGGGGGTGAAGTCGACCGCGGAGAGCAGGTCGGCGACGCCGCCCTGGCCGTGGGCGCGCAGGCCCTCGACGACCTCGGTCTTGGAGGTGCCGGGCTGGAAGCGGGCGCCGACGACGCCGGCGAAGATCAGGTCGGTGGCGTCGCCGAGGACCTTGGGGCCGGTGACGGCGCAGCCGATGCCGAGGACGCCGAGCACCAGGACGCCGATCAGCAGCTTGCGCTCGGGGCGCAGCAGGCCGAGGACGCGCTTGCCGGAGCCCTTGAAGTCCATCGACTTCTCGGCGCCCTGGCCGCCCATGAAGCGGCCCGGTCCGGCCGGGCCGCGGCGGGCGGCGGCGGCCTGGGAGTCGCTGGGCAGCCGGTCCTGGGGTTTCCCGGCGGGCTTCCCGGCGGGGCTCGCGGCGGACTTTCCTGGGGTGGTCACGCCGCCTCCTGCTCGGTGAGCTGGGAGAGCACGATCTCCCGGTACGTCGGGTTCTCGGCCATCAGTTCGTGGTGGGTGCCGGTGCCGACGACGGCGCCCTCGTCGAGGACGATGATCCGGTCGGCGTCGCGGATGGTGGAGACGCGCTGGGCGACGATCAGGACGGTGGCGTCGGCGGTCTCGCGGGCGAGGGCCTTGCGCAGCTTGGCGTCGGTGGCGTAGTCGAGCGCGGAGAAGGAGTCGTCGAAGAGGTAGACGTCGGGCTTGCGGACGAGGGCCCGCGCGATGGCCAGGCGCTGGCGCTGGCCGCCGGAGACGTTGCTGCCGCCCTGGGCGATGGGGGCGTCCAGGCCCTCGGCGAGCTTCTCGACGAACTCCTTGGCCTGGGCGATCTCCAGGGCGTGCCAGAGTTCCTCGTCGGTGGCGTCGGGGCGGCCGTAGCGCAGGTTGCTGGCGACGGTGCCGCTGAAGAGGTACGGCTTCTGCGGGACGATGCCGATGCTGTCGGCGATGGCGTCGGCGGAGAGCTCGCGCACGTCCACGCCGTCGAGCAGGACCTGGCCGGAGGTGGCGTCGAAGAGCCGGGGGACGAGGCCGAGCAGGGTGGACTTGCCGCTGCCGGTGGAGCCGATGATGGCGGTGGTCTCGCCGGGGCGGGCGGTGATGTCGATGCCGCGCAGCACCGAGGCCTCGGCGCCGGGGTAGCGGAAGTCGACGTCGCGCAGTTCCAGGTTGCCGCGGCGCAGCAGTTCGGTGACGGGGGCGGCGGGCGGGACGACGCTGGAGGAGGTGTAGAGGACTTCCTGGACGCGTTCGGCGCAGACCTCGGCGCGCGGCACCATCATGAACATGAAGGTGGCCATCATGACGCTCATCAGGATCTGCATCAGGTAGGAGAGGAACGCGGTGAGCGCGCCGATCTCCATGTCGCCGCTGTCGATGCGGTGGGCGCCGAACCAGAGCACCGCGACGCTGGAGACGTTCACGACCAGCATCACGGCCGGGAACATGACGGACATCAGCCGGCCGACCTGGCGGGCGGTGTGGGTGAGGTCCTCGTTGGCGTCGGCGAAGCGGCTCTGCTCGTGGCCGTCCTTGACGAAGGCGCGGATGACCCGGATGCCGGTGATCTGCTCGCGCAGGACCCGGTTCACGGTGTCGATCTTCACCTGCATGCTGCGGAACTTCGGCCGCAGGGCGCGCACCAGCAGGACGACGACCACGCCGAGCGCGGGGATGACGGCGAGCAGCAGCCCGGACAGCGGGACGTCCTGGTTGAGCGCCATGATGATGCCGCCGACGCACATGATCGGGGCGGCGACCATCAGGGTGAAGCTCATCAGGGCCAGCATCTGGACCTGCTGGACGTCGTTGGTGGTGCGGGTGATCAGGGAGGGGGCTCCGAACTGGCCGACCTCGCGGGAGGAAAAGCTCTGCACCCGCTCGAAGACGGCGGCGCGGACGTCGCGGCCGAAGGCCATCGCGGTGCGGGCGCCGAAGTAGACGGCGCCGATCGAGCACAGCGCCTGCACCAGGGTGACGCCGATCATCACGGCGCCCAGGCGCAGGATGTAGCCGGTGTCGCCCTTGACCACGCCCTTGTCGATGATGTCGGCGTTGAGCGTCGGCAGGTAGAGCGCCGCGAGGGTGGACACCAGTTGGAGGATCACCAGCATGGTGATCGGTCGGGAGTATGGGCGCAGGTACGCCCGGAGCAGTCTGATCAGCACTGGCCCACTCTTGTCGTCGCCGGTCGGGTTCGCACCCCAATTCTCGTGGCTCTGTAGCGTCGCACAGACGATTCGGGGGTTGTCCGACCGAGGTTTGCCGGGCCTTTGCCATCGCCCCCGCGGGCGCGGGCACCGGTCGCGCGGGGGCGTGCCAGCTGGATTCGCCCCCTTACGGAATGACCGGTTTCCCCCTAGGCTGCTGACTACGCCCTTGTTACTGACCGGTACCGCTCACGTTAACGGGCCCGGCGGCCGCCCCCACGGACGCCGCGACAATCCCTCAGACGGCCACCCGCCCCCGGAGGTCCTCGTTGAGTTCCGCGCAGTCCCTGATCGACTCCGGCAAAGCCGACATCGTCGCCGGGCGTCCGGCCTCCGTCGCCCACCTGTTCCTGGAACGCGTCGCCGCGACCCCGAACCACGAGGCCTACCGCCACCCCGTGACGGTCGACGACCAGGCCGCGGACGGCGCGCCGGGTGCCGAGCAGTGGCGCTCGCTCACCTGGGCGCAGACCGCCGTCCGGGTCAAGGCGGTGGCCGCCGGCCTGATGGCGCTCGGCATCCAGCCGGAGGACCGGGTCGCGCTGGCCGCCTCGACCCGGCTCGAGTGGATCCTCACCGACCTCGGCGCGATGTGCGCGGGCGCGGCCATCACCACGATCTACCCGAGCACCAACGGGGACGAGACGGCCTTCATCCTCTCCAACTCCGGGTCCCGGGCCATGTTCGCCGAGAACGCCGCCCAGCTGGCCAAGGCCGTCGACCACATCGACCAGCTGCCCGAGCTGCGCACCGTGATCCTCTTCGAGGCCCCCGCCGAGGCCCCCGAGACGGCCGGCCTCGACCTGATCACCCTGGCCGAGCTGGAACGGCGCGGCGCCGAGTACCTGGAGCAGCACCCGGACGCCGTCGAGAAGGCCGTGGCCGCGCTCGACCGGGAGCAGCTCGCCACCCTCATCTACACCTCCGGCACCACCGGCCGCCCCAAGGGCGTGCGCCTGGTGCACGACTGCTGGGCGTACGAGGGCAAGGCCCAGGAGGCCAGCGGCCTGCTCGGGCCCGACGACGTCCAGTTCATGTGGCTGCCGCTGTCGCACGTCTTCGGCAAGACGCTGATCTCCGGGCAGATCGCCACCGGCCACGTGATGGCGGTGGACGGCCGGGTCGACCGGATCATCCACAACCTGCCGGTCATCCGGCCCACCGTGATGGCCTCGGCGCCGCGCATCTTCGAGAAGGTGTACAACGGCATCGCCGGCCGGGCCCGGGCCGAGGGCGGGGCCAAGTACAAGATCTTCATGTGGGCCGCGCGGGTCGCCCGCGAGTACGCGCGGGTGGTCCAGGAGAGCCGGATCGCCACCGGCGCCGAGAGCGCCCCGCTCGGCCTGCGGCTGCAGCACGCGCTCGCCGACAAGCTGGTGTACGCGAAGATCAGGGCGGCCTTCGGCGGCCGGCTGCGCGGCGCCGTCTCCGGCAGCGCCGCGCTCGCCCCCGAGATCGGCTACTTCTTCCTCGGCGCAGGGGTGCCGATCCTGGAGGGCTACGGGCTGAGCGAGACCAGCGCCGGCTCCTGCGTCAACCGCAAGGAGGACGTGCGGATCGGCACGGTCGGCCGCCCGCTGCCCGGCACCGAGGTGCGGATCGCCGAGGACGGCGAGATCCTGCTGCGCGGCCCCGGCATCATGCGCGGCTACCACGACCTGCCGGAGAAGACCGCCGAGGTGCTGGAGCCGGACGGCTGGTTCCACACCGAGGACATCGGCGAGCTGAGCCCCGACGGCTTCCTGCGGATCACCGACCGCAAGAAGGACCTGTTCAAGACCTCCGGCGGCAAGTACGTGGCGCCCAGCGAGGTCGAGGGCAAGTTCAAGGCGGTCTGCCCGTTCGTCAGCAACATCCTGGTGATCGGCAACGGCCGCAACTACTGCACCGCGCTGATCGGCCTGGACGAGTCGGTGCTGATGCCGTGGGCCGCCGAGCACGGCCTGGCCGGGAAGAGCTACGCCGAGCTGGCCGCCGAGCCGGCCGTGCACCAGCTGATCGAGGGCTTCGTCAAGCGGGTCAACGGCGATCTCCAGCGCTGGCAGACGATCAAGAAGTTCCACCTGCTGCCGCGCGACCTCGACATCGAGCACGGGGAGCTCACCCCCAGCCTGAAGATCAAGCGCCCGGTGGTCGAGCGGACCTACGCGGACGCCGTGGCGGCCATGTACGCGGGCGCCAACGAGGCCTGATCCCCGCTCCCGTACGGTCCGCGCGGGGTTCGCGGGCCGTACGGGACAATGGGGTCATGCCCTCCGCACTCCCCGACGGCGAACCGGTGCCGTCCGACGGTTCCCTGCCCACCGACGCCCTGGCCGGGCTGGGCCGGCGGCCGTTCGGCTTCTACCTGCACGTGCCGTACTGCGCCAGCCGCTGCGGCTACTGCGACTTCAACACCTACACCGCCACCGAGCTGCGCTCCTCCGGGGCGGTCGCCTCGCAGGAGACCTACGCGGACAACGTGGTCGCCGAGATCCGGCTCGCCCGCAAGGTGCTGGGTGCCGTCGACCTGCCGGTGCGGACGGTGTTCCTCGGCGGCGGCACCCCGACCCTGCTGCCGGCCCGCGACCTGGTGAAGATGCTCGCCGCGCTGCGCGAGGAGTTCGGGCTCGCCCCGGACGCCGAGGTCACCACCGAGGCCAACCCGGAGTCCGTCGACCCGGCGTACCTGGCCGAGCTGCGCGAGGGCGGCTACAACCGGATCTCCTTCGGCATGCAGAGCGCCCGCCCGCACGTCCTCCAGCTGCTCGACCGCCACCACACCCCGGGCCGCCCCGAGGCCTGCGTGGCCGAGGCCCGCGCGGCCGGCTTCGAGCACGTCAACCTCGACCTGATCTACGGCACCCCCGGCGAGTCCGACGACGACTGGCGGGCCTCCCTGGACGCCGCGATCGGCGCCGGGCCGGACCACGTCTCCGCGTACTCCCTGATCGTCGAGGAGGGCACCCGGCTGGCCGCCCGGGTCAAGCGCGGCGAACTGCCGATGATCGACGACGACGTGCACGCCGACCGCTACCTCATCGCCGAGCAGGCGCTCAGCGCGGCCGGCTACGGCTGGTACGAGGTGTCCAACTGGGCCACCACCCCCGAGGGCCGCTGCCGCCACAACGAGCTCTACTGGACCGGCGCCGACTGGTGGGGCGCCGGCCCCGGCGCCCACAGCCACGTCGGCGGCGTCCGCTGGTGGAACGCCAAGCACCCCGCCGCCTACGCCCGGGCCCTCGCCGAGGGCCGCACCCCGGCCCAGGGCCGCGAGGTGCTCGGTGACGAGGACCGCCGGGTCGAACGCATCCTGCTGGAACTGCGCCTGGTGGAGGGAGTCCCGCTCGACCTGCTGACCGACGTGGGCCGCAAGGCCGCCGCCAGGGCCCTGGCGGACGGCCTCCTCGCCGAGGAGCCGTACGCGCGGGGCCGTGCCGCCCTCACCCTGCAGGGCAGGCTGCTGGCGGACGCGGTCGTGCGTGACCTCGTGGACTGACATTCGTTAACGTGGGCGTCAGCCGTCGGAGGGAGCGTGCGATGACCGCCATCGATGATCGGATGACCGGGATCTTCGAGAACCTGGAGGTGCCGGAAGGCGTCAAGGCCGAACTCATCAGGGGGGAAATCGTGATGATGGCCGGGCCGGACATGGTCCACAACCTCATCGTCTCCGCGATTCAGCACCAGACTCCGTACGCCCGGTGGCGGGCACTCCAGACCCAGGACCTGATCATCTCCGGTGAGGCCAGCGAACCCCAACCGGATCTGGTCGTCTTCGAGCGTGGTGTCGTCCCGGAGGCGGGCCGTCTGCTGTCCGCCTCCGCGGTGACCCTCGTGGTCGAGGTGGTCTCCAAGACCAGCGTGCACCGGGACTACCGGATCAAGCGCGAGATGTACGCCCAGGGTGGCATTCCGGCGTACCTCATCGTCGATCCGCTCAAGGGCGTGTGCGTGCTCCTCACGGACCTGACCACCGACACGCCGTCGGGACTCCCGGTGTACTGGTCCGAGCGGACCACCAAATTCGGTGACCCGATTCGGGTGGACCTGCTCGACATCACCCTGGACACCTCGGAGTTCCAGACCTACTCCTGACCCGGCAGGGCCGTGAAGTCGATCAGTTCCTCGACCCGGCCCAGGAGTTCGGATTCCAGGTCCTTGTAGCTGTTCACCTTCGACAGGATGTGCTTCCAGGCGGCCGGGGTGTCCACCGGCCAGCCGAGGCGGCGGCAGGTGCCCTCCTTCCAGTCCTCGCCGCGGGGGACGGCGGGCCAGGCGGGGATGCCGACGGAGGACGGCTTCACGGCCTGCCAGATGTCGATGTAGGGATGCCCGACGACCAGTACGTTCTCGCCGGTGACCCGGGCGGCGATGCGGTGCTCCTTCGTGCCCGGGAGCAGGTGGTCGACCAGCACCCCGAGGCGCCGTCCCGGGCCGGGGGCGAAGTCGGCGACGATCGCGGGGAGGTCGTCGATGCCCTGGAGGTACTCGACGACGACGCCCTCGATGCGCAGGTCGTCGCCCCAGACCCGCTCGACCAGTTCGGCGTCGTGCCGGCCCTCGACGTAGATCCGGGACTCGCGAGCGACCCGGGCGCGGGCGCCGGGGACGGCGACGGAGCCGGAGGCCGTACGCCCCGGAGTGCGGGGGGCGGCCGGGGCGGTCGGGCGGACCAGGGTGACGGCCCTGCCCTCCAGCAGGAAGCCGCGCGGGACCATCGGGAAGACCCGGTGCTTGCCGAAACGGTCCTCCAGGGTGACGGTGAAGCCCTCGGCGGTCTTCTCGCAGCGCACCACCGCCCCGCAGAAGCCGGTGGCCACCTCCTCGACCACCAGGTCCCGCTCGGCCGGCACCTCGGGTGCCGGCTGCTGCTTCTTCCACGGCGGGGTGAGGTCGGGTCCGTACTGGTGGCTGCGCATGGAGGCGACTATACGGACGGCCCGTCAGAGGCCCGGCGCGCCCCAGACCGGGAACCAGCGGCTCAGGTCCTTCTCCAGCCGCAGGTCGTTCCCCAGCATCGCGTTGACCTGCAGCTCCAGCGGGCTGTTGCGCCGCTCCCCGCCGCCGGGCATCGGGGCGAAGGGGTAGAAGGTGCCGCGCTTGTAGAGGTAGACCAGGGCCAGCGACTGCCCCTCCGGATTGCGGAAGCCAACCAGCGAGCAGAGCAGCTGCGGCCCGAAGCCGTTGGCCTCCAGCTCGCTGTTGACCGCGTGCAGGTCGTTCACCAGCTCCGGCAGTTCCTCGGGGGTGTGCCGGGCGAGCAGCCAGGAGTAGCCGTAGCCGTCCTTGGAGGCCTCCACCGGGACGCCGCCGCGCTCGGTGTCGGCGTCCAGCAGCGCCCGGACCTGCTGCTCCACCTGGACGAACGCCGCACCCTCGACGGCCGCGAAGCAGACCGAGCCGAGCCCGGTGGGCAGGAAGCCGGCCCCGGCCTCCAGGGTGAGCGCGGCGGACGGCACGCCGAACAGCTGGTCGAGGTCGGGCTTGACGGGCTTGGTGCGGCCGAACAGGGCGTCCAGGAATCCCACGTCGGTCCTTTCGTGAACGGGGGGCGGAACGGGTCAGCGGCCGAGCTGCTCGGAGATCTTCGCCAGCTGGGCCAGTCGCTTCTCCAGCGTCGGGTGGGTGGAGAACAGCTGGGAGGCGGTCTCCCGGGCGCTCAGCGCGGGGGCGAAGTAGAAGGCGTTGTAGGGCTGGGAGCGGCGCAGGTCCTCGGTGGGGATGGCAGCGATCTGCCCGGTCACCTTGGTGAGGGCGGAGGCCAGGGCGCTGGGCCGGCCGGTGAGCTGGGCGGCGGCCCGGTCGGCGGCCAGCTCGCGGTAGCGGGAGAGCAGCCGGGTGAGCAGGAAGCTGATGGCGTAGACGACCATCGACACCAGCGGGATGACCAGCGCCACGATGGCCGCGTTCTGGTCGTTGCTGTTGCGGTTGCCGCCCATGAACCCGCCGTACACGGCGATCCGGGTCATCGCCCCGGCGAGCACGCCGAGGAAGCCGGCGATGGTCATCACCGCGACGTCCCGGTGGGCGACGTGCGACAGCTCGTGCGCCAGGACGCCCTCCAGCTCCTCCGGTTCGAGCCGGCGCAGCAGGCCGGTGGTGACGCAGACCACGGCGTTCTGCGGGTTGCGGCCGGTGGCGAAGGCGTTGGGCATGTCGTTGTCGGCGACCGCCACGCGGGGTTTGGGCATGTCGGCCAGGGCGCAGAGCCGGTCGACCGTGCCGTGCAGCTGGGGGAACTGCTCCTCGGTCACCGGCCGGGCGCCCATGGCCCGCTCGGTGATCTTGTCGCTGAACCAGAACTGGGCCACGAACAGCCCGCCGGAGATCAGCACGATCAGTGGCCAGGCCCCGCGCAGCAGCGCGATCAGCAGGCCCGTGAAACCGACGTACAGCAGCCCGATCACGAACATCGTCGCGACCATGCGGCCGGTCAGGCCGCGGTCGGGCGCGAAACGGGTGTGCTGGCCCGAGCTCGACATCTCTTGCTCCTCCGTTCGCCGTCGCTTCCGATGCTGCCACCCGGACGGCCCCGGGGCACCACCCCCGCACGCGGAGTGTCGTGGCGGCCGTCCGGAACTGCGGGCAGGATCACCCCGGCCGGGCCGTTCCTGCGGTAGGACCCGGGCCGTACACTGGCAGGTACGGTTTTGGCACTCGGGTGTGCAGAGTGCCAGGGTCGGGGCCGTCCGAGGAGCGGCTCGCAGCATCACAGACGGACAACGTGCGAAGACGGAGGTGCGTGCCCCATGGCCGGTGAGGTCCGCCAGCTGGACGACCGCAAGCTCGCCGTGCTGCGCGCGATCGTCCAGGACTACGTGGGCACCGAGGAGCCGGTGGGCTCCAAGGCCCTGGTGGAGCGGCACAACCTGGGGGTGTCCCCGGCCACGGTCCGCAACGACATGGCGGCGCTGGAGGAGGAGGGGTACATCCACCAGCCGCACACCAGCGCCGGGCGAATCCCCACCGACAAGGGCTACCGGCTGTTCGTCGACAAGCTCGCCGAGATCAAGCCGATGAGCTCCCCGGAGCGCCGGGCGATCCGGCACTTCCTGGACGGCGCCGTCGACCTGGACGACGTGGTCAGGCGCACGGTGCGGCTGCTCGCCCAGCTGACCCGGCAGGTCGCCGTGGTGCAGTACCCCTCGCTCACCCGCTCCACCGTCCGGCACATCGAGCTGGTGGCGCTGGCCCCGGCCAAGGTGATGCTGGTGCTGATCACCAACACCGGCCGGGTCGAGCAGCGGATGATCGACTGCCCGGGCACGGTCGGCGAGACGGTGCTGGCGGACCTGCGGTCGCGGATCAACGCGCGGGCGGCCGGTCAGCGGCTGCCGGACGTCCCGGGGCTGCTGGAGGAGCTGCCGGGGGCCTTCGAGCAGGCCGACCGGCCGACCGTCAGTACGGTCCTGGCGACGCTGTTCGAGGCGCTCGCCGAGCAGAACGAGGAGCGGATCATGCTGGCCGGCACGGCCAACCTGACCCGCTTCGGGCACGACTTCCCGCTCACCATCCAGCCGGTGCTGGAGGCCCTGGAGGAGCAGGTCGTCCTGCTCCGCCTCCTGGGTGAGACCGCGGACGCCGCGATGACGGTCCGGATCGGGCGGGAGAACGCGTACGAAGGGCTGAATTCCACCTCGGTCGTTTCGGTCGGCTACGGTTCGGGCGACGAGAGCGTGGCCAAACTGGGTGTGATCGGTCCGACCCGGATGGACTACCCGGGCACAATGGGGGCGGTGCGAGCGGTGGCACGGTACGTGGGCCAGATCCTGGCCGAGTCGTAGCAAGCAAACCGTCGCCGGATGTCCGGCGGCGGTGTCCAGTCGCACTACTACAGGCGGAACAAGCGGAGCATTTGGTGGCCACGGACTACTACGCGGTACTCGGCGTCCGACGGGATGCGGGGCAGGACGAGATCAAGAAGGCGTTCCGGCGCCTGGCACGCGAACTGCACCCGGACGTCAACCCGGACCCGAAGACGCAGGAGCGGTTCAAGGAGATCAACGCCGCCTACGAGGTGCTCTCCGACCCGCAGAAGCGCCAGGTCTACGACCTCGGCGGCGACCCGCTGTCGCCCGGCGGCGGCGGTGGCGCGGGCGGCTTCGGCGCCGGCGCGGCGGGCTTCGGCTTCTCCGACATCATGGACGCCTTCTTCGGCGCCGCGGCCGGCCAGCGCGGCCCGCGCTCGCGCACCCGCCGCGGCCAGGACGCCATGATCCGGCTGGAGATCACCCTGGAGGAGGCCGCCTTCGGCACCACCAAGGAACTCCAGGTCGACACCGCCGTCACCTGCACCACCTGCAGCGGCGAGGGCGCGGCCCCCGGCACCTCCGCCCAGACCTGCGACATGTGCCGCGGCAAGGGAGAGGTCTCCCAGGTCACCCGCTCCTTCCTGGGCCAGGTCATGACCTCCCGCCCGTGCCCGCAGTGCCAGGGCTTCGGCACCGTCGTGCCGACCCCGTGCCCCGAGTGCGCCGGCGACGGCCGGGTGCGGGCCCGCCGCACCCTGACGGTCAAGATCCCGGCCGGTGTGGACAACGGCACCCGGATCCAGCTGGCCGGCGAGGGCGAGGTCGGCCCCGGCGGCGGCCCGGCCGGCGACCTGTACGTGGAGATCGCCGAGACCACCCACAGCGTCTTCCAGCGGCGCGGGGACGACCTGCACTGCACCGTCACCATCCCGATGACGGCGGCCGCGCTCGGCACCCAGGTGCCGCTGCAGACCCTGGACGGGCTGGAGGAGGTCGACATCCGGCCCGGCACCCAGTCCGGCCAGTCGATCCCGCTGCACGGCCGGGGCATCACCCACCTGCGCGGGGGCGGCCGCGGCGACCTGATAGTGCACGTCGAGGTGCAGACGCCCACCAAGCTCGACGCCGAGCAGGAGGAGCTGCTGCGCCGGCTCTCCATGCTGCGCGGCGAGGAGCGGCCGTCCGGCCAGTTCGCGCCGGGCCAGCAGGGCCTGTTCTCGCGCCTGAAGGACGCCTTCAACGGCCGGTAGTCGTCCGGGAAGGGGTGCCGGGGGCAGTTCCCCGGCACCCCTTTCGCGTTGTCCCCACTCGGCCGCCGGCCCCTTCCTGGAAAGGTCCCCCTCATGACCGCGCCCGTCTTCGTCGTCGAGACCGAGCGGATCGCCGCCGCCGCGCCCGGGGCCGTGGTGCGGCTCGACGGCGCGGAGGGGCGGCACGCGGCGGCGGTGAAGCGGCTGACGGCCGGTGAGGCGGTGACCCTGGCGGACGGGCTGGGCCTCGGCGTGGACGGCACCGTCGCCGAGGTGCTCGGCAAGGACGCGATCGACGTCACCGTCGACGCCGTACGGCGGGAGCCGGAGCCGGCACCGCGGATCGTGGTGGTCCAGGCGCTGCCCAAGGGCGACCGCGGCGAGCTGGCCGTGGAGACCATGACCGAGGTCGGCGTGGACGTGGTGGTCCCCTGGGCCGCCTCCCGGTGCATCACCCAGTGGAAGGGCGAGCGCGGCGCCAAGGCGCTCGCCAAGTGGCGGGCCACCGCCCGGGAGGCGGGCAAGCAGTCCCGCCGGCTGCGCTTCCCCGAGGTGCGCGAGCTGGTGACCACCCGGCAGCTGGCGCCGCTGCTGGCGCAGGCCGCCCTGGCCGCCGTGCTGCACGAGGAGGGCGCCGAGCCGCTGGCGCAGGCCGCGCTGCCGGCCGGCGGGGACATCGTGCTGGTGGTCGGCCCGGAGGGCGGGGTCTCCCCGGAGGAGCTCGCGGCCTTCGCCGAGGCGGGCGCGGCGCCGTACCGGTTGGGCCCCTCGGTGCTGCGCACCTCGACCGCCGGGGTGGCCGCCGGGGCGCTGCTGCTGGGGCGCACCGGCCGCTGGGCGTAACTCCCGCGCGCCCGACCGGAGTTCTCGGGAAATCGGAGCGGATCGTACCCGCACCTGCTTACGCTGACCGGGTGACGGACTCCCTGAGCACCTCTCCGGGCGCCTATCTGCGCCATCCCCATCTGCACGGTGACCTGGTCGCCTTCGTCGCCGAGGACGACCTGTGGCTCGCCCCGCTGGGCGGCGGCCGCGCCTGGCGGCTGACCGCCGATCACCTGCCGGTGCACCACCCCCGCTTCTCCCCGGACGGGCGGCTCATCGCCTTCACCTCCACCCGGGACGGCGCCCCCGAGGTGCACGTGGTGCCGGTGGACGGCGGGCCGTCCCGGCGGCTGACGTACTGGGGCAACGGCGAGACCCGGGTGCAGGGCTGGACCGCCGACGGGCACCCGATCGCGACCACCGGCGCGGGCGAGTCCGGTGTGCGGCGCACCTGGGCGCACGCCGTCCCGCTGGACGGCGGCGAGGCGGTGCGGCTGCCGTACGGGCCGGTCGGCGGACTGGCCTTCGAGCCGGACGGCGGGCGGGCGCTGCTGGTGACCGTCAACAACCGCGAGCCGGCCTGGTGGAAGCGCTACCGGGGCGGCCGGGCGGGCAAGTTGTGGATCGGGCAGGACCGGTTCACGCGCATCCACGAGGAGTTGGACGGGCAGCTCGACTCCCCGCTGTGGGTGGCCGGTGAGGGTGCGCGGGACGGCCGGATCGCCTTCCTGTCCGACCACGAGGGCGTCGGCGAGCTGTGGTCCAGCCGCCCGGACGGCTCCGACCTGCGCCGCCACAGCACCGACCCGGACGGCTTCTACGCCCGCAACGCCGCCACCGACGGCACCAGGGTCGTCTTCCACCGGGCCGGCGACCTCTGGCTGCTGGACGACCTGGACACCGCCGCGCCCCGCCGCCTGGACATCCGGCTGGCCGGGCCGCGCGCCGGCCGCCGCCCCCACCCGGTGCCCGCCGCGCACTGGCTGGAGTCCGCCGCCCCCGACCGCACCGGCCGGGCCAGCGCCGTGGTGGTGCGCGGCAGCGTGCACTGGCTGACCCACCGGGAGGGCCCGGCCCGGGTGATGGACGAGGCCCCGGGCGTACGCGCCCGGCTGGTCCGGGTGGTGCCGGGGGAGGACGGCGCCCAGGGCGTGCTCTGGGTGTCCGACGCCGAGGGCGAGGACGCCCTGGAGTACGCCCCCGCCGTCCACGACCCCGAGCGGCGCCGGCTGGCCGCCGGGCAGCTGGGCCGGGTCAACTCGCTGGTGGTCTCCCCGGACGGCAAGCAGGCGGCGCTCGGCGTGCACGACGGCCGGGTGCTGCTGGTCGCGCTGGCCGACGGCGCCGTGCACGAGCTGGAGCGCAGCACCGACGGCGAGGTCAGCGGGCTGGCGTTCAGCCCGGACTCGGCCTGGCTGGCGTGGTCCCGCCCGGTGCACCGGATGGGCCCGTACTCGCTGCGCCAGATCGTGCTGGCGAACCTGGCCACCCGCACCGTCAGCGAGGTCACCCAGCAGCGCTTCGTCGACACCTCGCCCGCCTTCACCGCGGACGGCCGCTACCTGGCCTTCCTGTCGGTGCGCGACTTCGACCCGGTCTACGACGCGCACGCCTTCGACCTGTCCTTCCCGAACGGCTGCCGCCCGTACCTCGTCACCCTCGCCGCCGACACGCCGTCCCCGTTCGGGCCGCAGCGGGCCGGGCGCCCGCCGGGCGGGGAGGAGGACGAGCCCAGGGCCCGGAAGGCGGACGGCGAGGAGGGTGCGGACGGGGCCGCGCCGGCCACCAGGGTGGACCTGGACGGCATCGCCGACCGGATCCTGCCGTTCCCGGTCGAGGGCGGCCGTTTCCACGCGCTGCACGCCGCCAAGGACGGGGTGCTGTGGACCAGGGCGCCGCTGCTGGGCGAACTCGGCGACGAGGCGGCCTCGTTGGACGACGAGCGGCCCCGCCCGGTGCTGGAGCGCTTCGACCTCAGGAAGCGCCGGGCCGAGCAGCTGGTGCACGGGGTCGACGGGTTCGCGATCAGCGGGGACGGCACCCGGGTGGCGGTGCTGGACGGGAGCGAGCTGCGGATCGTCCCGGCGGACCACAAGGCGGGCGGCGAGGACGACGAGACCGCCGTCGACCTCACCAGGCTGCGGGTGACCGTCGACCCGGCCGCCGAGTGGCGGCAGATGTACGCCGAGAACGGCCGCCTGATGCGGGACAACTTCTGGCGCCCGGACCTCGGCGGCCTCGACTGGGCCGGGATCCTGGACCGCTACCGGCCGCTGGTCGAGCGGGTCGGCTCGCACGACGAACTGGTCGACCTGCTCTGGGAGGTGCACGGCGAACTCGGCACCTCGCACGCCTACGTCGTCCCCTACGGCCGCTACACCGAGCCGGCCCGGCGCCAGGGCCTGCTCGGCGCCGACCTGGTCAAGGACGGCGAGCGGTGGCGGATCGCCCGGATCCTGCCCGGCGAGTCCTCCGACCCCCGGGCCCGCTCGCCGCTGGCCGCGCCCGGCGCCGCGATCCGCCCGGGCGACGCCGTGCTGGCCGTCAACGGCCGCCCGGTGGACCCGGTCACCGGCCCGGCCCCGCTGCTGGCCGGCACGGCCGGGCAGCCGGTCGAGCTGACGGTGGCCGGCAAGGACGGCACCGACCAGCGCCACCCCGTGGTCGTCCCGCTCGCCGACGAGGAGGCGCTGCGCTACCACGACTGGGTGGCCGGGCGGCGGGCCGCGGTGCGGGAGCTGTCCGGCGGCCGGCTGGGCTACCTGCACATCCCCGACATGCAGACGGCCGGCTGGGCCCAGCTGCACCGGGACCTGTCCACCGAGATGGCCCGGGAGGGCCTGATCGTGGACGTCCGGGAGAACCGCGGCGGCCACACCTCGCAGCTGGTGATCGAGAAGCTGGCCCGGCGGATCGTCGGCTGGTACGCGATCCGGGACGCCGACCACCCGGTGCCCTATCCGATGGACGCCCCGCGCGGGCCGGTGGTCGCGCTCGCCAACGAGCTGTCCGGCTCGGACGGCGACGTGGTCAACGCCGCCATCCAGGCGCTCGGGATCGGCCCGGTGGTCGGCACCCGCACCTGGGGCGGGGTGATCGGCATCGACAGCAAGTACCAGCTGGTCGACGGCACCCTGGTCACCCAGCCCAAGTACGCGATGTGGCTGGAGAACTACGGCTGGGGCGTGGAGAACCACGGCGTCGACCCGGACGTCGAGGTGCCGTTCGCCCCGCACCACTGGGCGGCCGGCGAGGACCCCCAGCTGGCCGAGGGCGTGCGGATCGCCCTGGAGACCCTGGCCGGCACCCCGGCCCGCTCGGGGCCGCGGCTGCCCTGGGCGTAGCGGCCGGCGTCCGGGGCGGGTGGCCGGGGCCGGCCTCCCGCCCCGGGGCGTGGGTAGGATGCGGGGCTGTTCTTGATCGCGATCTTGGTCTGATCGACAGCTCACGGGGGAGCGCACCATGGCTCAGGGCTATCCATCGCCGCAGTACCCGCAGAACGGCTACGGGGCGAACCCGTACGCCCGGGCACCGTACGCGCAGCCGCCGCAGGCGCAGCAGCCGTACGCCCAGCCGCAGCCGTACGCCCAGCCGCCGGCCCAGCAGTACGCCCAACCGCCGCAGCCCTACGACCGGGCCCCGTCCCCGCAGGCGCGGCCCGCGCTGCCGCCGTGCCCCAAGGAGGCGGGCGGCGGACGGCGGTTCCTGGCGATCGTGCTGGACTTCGTCCTCGCCGTCGGCCTCGGCTTCGCCGCCGCGCGCGCCGCCGAGGCCGCGAGCCGCCCGAAGCCGGTCGCGCACGCGGCGGCCCGCGCGGCAGGCCACGCCGTCCAGCAGGGCGGCGGCCCGGTGCCGTACTTCGTGACCCTGCTGGGCGTCGGCCTGCTGGCCTCGTTCCTCAACCAGGTGGTGCTGGCCCGGCTGACCGGCTTCAGCGTGGGCAAGGGGATCATGGCGATGCGGGTGGTGCGCCGCAAGCGGGTGATGCGGCCCAACACGTGGCGGCTGACCCGGCGCTGGCTGCTGGGCTTCGTCTACCTGGCGGTGATGTTCATCTCCGAGGACGTCGAGGTGTCCGAAGGGGACATCGTCGGGATGCGGGCGGTGCGCTGGAAGCACCTGCGGGAGTACCAGCAGGCGGTCGGGCGGCTCGGCTAGGCTGCGCCCGTACGGCCCCACGTCAACGAAGTCCAGCGACCCGAGGAGAAGCCGATGGCCGGCGAGCCGCAGTCCGACTGCCTGTTCTGCAAGATCGTGGCGGGCGAGGTCCCGGCGACCGTGGTGCGCAAGACCGAGCGCACCCTCGCCTTCCGCGACATCGCCCCCAAGGCCCCGGTGCACGTCCTGGTCATCCCGCACGCCCACTACCCGAACGCCGCGGAGCTGGCCGCCGCCGAGCCGGCGCTCGCCGGCGAACTGCTCGCCGAGGCGGGCGCGGTGGCGCGGGACGAGGGCATCGAGGACTACCGGCTGATCTTCAACACCGGCGCGGGCGCCGGACAGACCGTCTTCCACGCCCACGTGCACGTGCTCGGCGGCAGGCACATGACCGAGAGCATGGTCTGATCCCAGGTGTCGCAGCGCGAACTCGTCGTCCTGGGCACCGCCAGCCAGGTGCCCACCCGGCACCGCAACCACAACGGCTACCTGCTCCGCTGGGACGGCGAGGGCCTGCTGTTCGACCCCGGCGAGGGCACCCAGCGGCAGATGCTGCACGCCGGGGTCTCGGCCACCCAGATCACCCGGATCGCGGTGACCCACTTCCACGGCGACCACTGCCTGGGCCTCGCCGGGGTGATCCAGCGGATCAACCTTGACCGGGTCCCGCACCCGGTCGACGTCTACTTCCCGGCCTCCGGCGAGGTCTACTTCGAGCGGCTGCGGCACGCCACCGCCTACCACGAGACCGCCGTGCTGCGGCCCCGCCCGATCGACGAGCCGGGCCCGCTGCCCGCGCCCGGCGCCCGCTTCGCACTGGACGCCGTCCGGCTGGACCACCCGGTGGAGTCCTTCGGCTACCGGCTGTCCGAGCCGGACGGCCGCCGCCTGGTGCCCGAGCGGCTCGCCGCGTACGGCGTGCACGGCCCGGCCGTCGGCCGGCTCCAGCACGAGGGCGCGATCGAGGTGGACGGCCGCACCGTCACCCTGGACGAGGTCAGCGAGCCGAGGCCGGGCCAGAGGTTCGCCTTCGTGATGGACACCCGGCTGTGCGAGGGGGTGCACCTACTCGCCGAAGGCGCCGACCTGCTGGTGGTCGAGGCCACCTTCGCCGACGCCGACGCCCAGCTCGCCGAGGACCACGGCCACCTCACCGCCGGCCAGGCCGCCAAGGCCGCCGCCGAGGCCGGGGTGCGCACCCTGGTGCTGACCCACTTCTCCCAGCGCTACCCGGACCTGGGCCAGCACCTGGCCGACGCCCGCAAGCACTTCGACGGGGATCTGGTGCTCGCCGAGGACCTCGCCCGGGTTCCCGTCCCGGCCCGCCGCCACCCGTGACCGGCGCGCCACCACCCGGGACCGGTGCCCGGGGCCGACGGAAAAAGGGTTCGCGCCGCCCCGCGATCTGCCGCAGCATCGTCGGGTGCGGCCCCGCCGCCCGCCGCAGCGATCACGCTCGCGGCGTACCCTGGTGCCCCGGAGACCGAGCGGCACACGAGACCACGGATGGGATGAGGCAGGCCCCAGCGCCGACCTATGAGTGACACATCGCAGACCCGTACCGACGGGCAGTCGCGCCCCGAACCGGCCGACGACGGCCGGGTGAGCGCCCGGATCGTGATCCCCGAGAAGCACCCGATGGTCACCCTGCTCGGCACGGCGGACTCGCTGCTGCGCGTGATCGAGCAGGGCTTCCCCGCCGCCGACATCCACGTCCGCGGCAACGAGGTGACCGCCACCGGGGAGCGCGCCGAGGTCGCCCTGGTGCAGAAGCTCTTCAACGAGATGATGCTGGTGCTGCGCACCGGTCAGCCCCTGACGGAGGACTCCGTGGAGCGCTCCATCGCCATGCTCCGTGAGGAGGACCCGGACAGCCCGGCGCCGTCCCAGGTGTTCACCGCGAACATCCTGTCCAACCGGGGCCGCACGATCCGCCCCAAGACGCTCAACCAGCAGCGCTACGTCGAGGCGATCGACAAGCACACGATCGTCTTCGGCCTCGGCCCGGCCGGCACCGGCAAGACCTACCTGGCGATGGCCAAGGCCGTCCAGGCCCTCCAGGCCAAGGAGGTCAACCGGATCATCCTGACCCGCCCGGCGGTCGAGGCGGGCGAGCGGCTGGGCTTCCTGCCCGGCACCCTCTACGAGAAGATCGACCCGTACCTGCGCCCGCTGTACGACGCGCTGCACGACATGATGGACCCGGACTCCATCCCGCGACTGATGGCGGCCGGCACCATCGAGGTCGCCCCGCTCGCGTACATGCGCGGCCGCACCCTCAACGACGCCTTCATCATCCTCGACGAGGCCCAGAACACCTCGCCCGAGCAGATGAAGATGTTCCTCACCCGCCTCGGGTTCAACTCCCGGGTGGTGGTCACCGGCGACACCAGCCAGATCGACCTCCCGGGCGGCACCCGCAGCGGCCTCAAGGTCGTCCAGGAGATCCTGGCCGACGTCCCGGACATCCACTTCTCCGTCCTCACCAGCACCGACGTGGTCCGCCACAAGCTGGTCGGCCGGATCGTGGACGCCTACGAGCGCTGGGACGCCCGGCAGGAGGCCGAGGAGAACGCCCCGGCCGCCCGCAAGCCCGCCCAGCGGCGCCCCGGCAAGACCGCCGCGGGGCGCGCACCCCGACAGTCCCATCGCACCGAAAGCTGAGCACACAGCCCGTCATGTCGATCGACATCGCCAACGAGTCCGGCTGGGACGCCGACGAGGAAGCCATCCTCGACGTCGCCCGCTTCGCCCTGGACAAGATGCGGATCCACCCGCAGTCCGAACTGTCCGTGATCCTGGTGGACGGTGCGGCGATGGAGGAGCTGCACATCCAGTGGATGGACCTGCCCGGCCCGACCGACGTGATGTCGTTCCCGATGGACGAGCTGCGTCCCGGCAAGGAGGGCGAGGAGCTGCCGCAGGGCCTGCTCGGCGACATCGTGCTCTGCCCCGAGGTCGCCGAGCAGCAGGGCAAGGCCGCCCCCTCCAAGCACTCGATGGACGAGGAGCTGCAGCTGCTCACCGTCCACGGCGTGCTGCACGTCCTCGGCTACGACCACGAGGAGCCGGACGAGGAGGAGGAGATGTTCGCCCTCCAGAAGCGCATCCTGGACGACTGGCGGGCGGGCCGCGGCCTCGGCGGCATCTCGCCGGCCCCCACCACCCACTGAGCGCGGAGCCCGAACCCCTGTGAGTGGTGAGAGTACGAGCTTCATCCTCGGCGCCGTGGCCCTGGTCGTGCTCGGCTGGCTGGCAGCGTGCGCCGAGGCGGGCATCTCCCGGGTCTCCCGGTTCCGGGCGGAGGAGGCCGTGCGCAACGGGCGGCGCGGTTCCGCGCGGCTGCTGGCCGTCGCCTCCGACCCGTTCCGCTACCTCAATCTGGCCACCCTGATCCGGGTCGCCAGCGAGATGGCGGCCGCGGTGCTGGTCACCGCGGTGTGCGTGCGCAACATCCACCCGACCTGGCAGGCCGTGCTGCTGGCCTTCGGCGTGATGGTGCTGGTGTCCTTCGTCGCGGTGGGCGTCTCGCCGCGCACGATCGGGCGCCAGCACCCGATCTCCACCGCGACCGCGGCCTCCTTCGTGCTGCTGCCGTTGGCCGCGGTGCTCGGCCCGATCCCGCGGCTGCTGATCCTGCTGGGCAACGCGCTGACCCCGGGCAAGGGCTACCGCGAGGGGCCGTTCGCCTCCGAGGCGGAACTGCGGGCGCTGGTCGACCTCGCCGAGAAGGACGACCTGATCGAGGACGAGGAGCGCCGGATGGTGCACTCGGTCTTCGAGCTGGGCGACACCATCGTGCGCGAGGTGATGGTGCCGCGCACCGACCTGGTGATGATCGAGAGGCACAAGACCGTCCGGCAGGCGCTGACCCTGGCGCTGCGCTCGGGCTTCTCGCGGATCCCGGTGGTCGGCGACAACGAGGACGACGTGGTCGGCATCGTCTACCTCAAGGACCTGGTGCGCCGCACGCACATCAACCGCGAGGCGGAGTCCGAGGAGGTCGGCGCGGTGATGCGCCCGGCGGTGTTCGTCCCGGACTCCAAGCCGGCCGGCGACCTGCTGCGCGAGATGCAGCAGCGCCGCTCGCACGTCGCGATCGTGATCGACGAGTACGGGGGCACGGCGGGCCTGGTCACCATCGAGGACATCCTGGAGGAGATCGTCGGCGAGATCACCGACGAGTACGACCGGGAGATCGCGCCGATCGAGGACCTCGGCGACGGCTCGTACCGGATCACCGCCCGCCTGCTGGTGGAGGACCTGGGCGAGCTGTTCGGCATCGAGCTGGAGGACGAGGACGTCGAGACCGTCGGCGGGCTGCTGGCCAAGCACCTCGGCCGGGTGCCGATCCCCGGCTCCTCCTGCGAGATCCCGCTGCCCGAGCCGGTCGCGGACGGCCTGACCGGCATCCTGCTGACCGCCGAGTCCTCGGCCGGGCGCCGCAACCGGATCGGCTCGATGGTCGCCTCGCCGGTGCGCGGGGCGGAGGCGGCGGCGCAGGCACCGGGCGAGTAGCGGGTGGGCGGTCGCCGCGCGACCATGGAGGGCATGACGCACAAACTGCGCGCGGAGTACGGCCCGCAGGGGCCGGCCGGCGGGGTCAGGTCCTGGCACGTGGTGCGGGACGAGGACCCGTCGACGGCGCTCTGCGGCCGGACGATGCCCGACGACGCCGAGACGCGGCCCGAGCAGGAGTGGGGCACCGGGCTGCGCTGCTGCCAGCAGTGTGGTTCGCTCTACATGCACGAGACGCCGCACCTGCAGGGGAGCCATCCGTACAGCTAGGGAGCTCCCGGAGCTCTGGAGGTCGCCATGAAGCTGCACGACGAACTGCCGACCGTCGATCGCCGTCTCGCCCTGGTGTGGCGGGTCGGGGCGGCTGCGGGGGGGATCTTCCTGATCGTGTTCGGGATCCTGGGGCTGGCGGACCACCCTGGTTTCCTGGCCACCCACGGTGACCGGATCTCCGGGCTGTCCACCAACGGGGCGCTGAGCATCCTGTCCATCGTGGCGGGCGCGATCCTGGTGCTCGGGGCGGTGATCGGCGGCAACTTCGCGTCCAACCTCAACATGGTGGTCGGCGTGCTGTTCGTCCTGTCCGGCTTCTACGGACTGACGGTGCTCGGCCGGCCGGAGGCGAACATCCTCAACTTCCGGATGTCGAACGTGCTGTTCGCGTTCGTCTTCGGGATCGTCCTGACCACCTTCGGGATGTACGGCCGGGTGAGCAGCCACCTGCCGCACGACAACCCGTTCTGGCGCAAGCGGATCTCGGACGAGGAGGCGCTGCCGTCCGGGGCCGCGAAGACCTTCGTCAAGGTGATCAACCCGAACCGCGGGCGCACCCACCCGGTCGGCCACTGAGCCGTGACTCGCCCGCTCGCCTCCGGGGCGGGTGGACGGGCCGCCTATGCTCGGCGGCATGAGTGACATCGTCGAACTGGACCCCGAAGACAAGAAGATCATCACCCTGGCCCGCTCGGCCCGCGCCCGCAACGGCGTGGCCGAGGGGGCCGCGGTGCGTGACGAGACGGGCCGCACCTATGTGGCCGGGACGGTCGCGCTGCAGTCGCTGAGGCTGAGCGCCCTGCAGACGGCGGTGGCGATGGCGGTGGCCAGCGGCGCGAAGTCGCTGGAGGCGGCCGCCGTGGTGAGCGAGGCCGAGCAGCCGGCCGAGGCCGACCTGGCGGCCGTGCGGGACCTGGGCGGGGCCGGGACGCCGGTGCTGCTGGCCGGTCCCGACGGGGCGCTGCGGGTGTCGGCCGAGGCCCGCTGAGGGGCCGCTGCGGCGCTTGCCCCCATGCATTCAGCCGATAATCTCACCTGGGGAGTGGACTCGGTGAGGGGCTGGGGCATGGGGGCGTTGGCGTTCGTCGCCGGGCTGGTGCTGTTCGTGATGGGGATGGGGAAGTGGCAGGAGACCGGCACGGTCTACTGGCTCTGGGGCTCGCTCGCCTTCCTGGTGCTGCTGGTGCTGTTCTCCCTGGTCGGCCGGGGCGGCCGCAAGGCGTGAGCGGAGCGTGACGACCGGGCCGGGACGGCGGGGCTCCGGTGATCAGGGAGAATGGAGCCCATGAATGCCCCTTCCTCCTCGTACCGCTCCGGGTTCGCGTGCTTCGTCGGCCGTCCCAACGCGGGCAAGTCGACCCTGACCAACGCCCTGGTGGGGACGAAGGTCGCGATCACCTCCGACCGCCCGCAGACCACCCGGCACACCGTACGCGGCATCGTGCACCGCCCGGACGCCCAGCTCGTACTGGTCGACACCCCCGGTCTGCACAAGCCGCGCACCCTGCTCGGCGAGCGCCTCAACGACCTGGTGCGCACCACCTGGGCCGAGGTCGACGTGATCGGCTTCTGCCTGCCCGCCGACCAGAAGATCGGCCCCGGCGACAAGTTCATCGCCAAGGAGATCGCCGGGATCAAGAAGACCCCCAAGGTCGCCATCGTCACCAAGACCGACCTGGTCGACTCCAAGCGGCTGGCCGAGCAGCTCATCGCCATCCAGCAGCTCGGCGCCGAGCTGGGCTTCGAGTGGGCCGAGATCATCCCGGTCTCCGCCGTCGGCGACAAGCAGGTCGAGCTGGTCGCCGACCTGCTCACCAAGCTGCTGCCCGAGGGCGACCAGCTCTACCCCGAGGGCGACCTCACCGACGAGCCCGAGCAGATCATGGTCGCCGAGCTGATCCGCGAGGCGGCCCTGGAGGGCGTGCGGGACGAACTGCCGCACTCGCTGGCCGTCGTGGTCGAGGAGATGCTGCCCCGCGAGGGCCGACCCGCCGACCGCCCCCTCCTGGACATCCACGCCAACGTCTACATCGAGCGGCAGAGCCAGAAGGCGATCGTGATCGGCGCCAAGGGCGCGCGGCTCAAGCACGTCGGCACCACCGCCCGCAAGCACATCGAGGCGCTGCTCGGCACGCCGGTCTACCTGGACCTGCACGTCAAGGTGGCCAAGGACTGGCAGCGCGACCCCAAGCAGCTGCGCAAGCTCGGCTTCTGACGGGTTCCGCCTCCGCAGGGGAGTCGGGAAGCCCCGGGCCGCCCCGGGGCGGAGTCGCCGGTGCGGCGCGGGGGCCGGGGCGTGGTCCGAAGGACACGCACCTAGGCGCCCTCGCGCAGCACCAGTGAAACCAACTCCCGCTGGGAGTCCGTGAGCTTGGGGTCGGCGCAGTGCACCGTCCGCCCGTCGACGGTGATCTCGTAGTGGAAGCCGTCCGGCACGCCGTACGAGGGGGCGCGCAGCCCGCCCGCGACGGCTTCGCGGGCGAGCGCGTGGACGTGCGGGGCGTCCGTGCGGTCGACGGTGTCGAGCTCCGCGTGGCGGACGATTCCGGCAAGGCCGCCGGTCCGGGTCACCTGGATGCGCATGGTGTCCATGGTGCTACGCAGGGAAGGCTTTTGCGGCACTTTTCCCGGACCGTGACCTTAAGTGCGACTCAACCCGCTCTCAACCGGGACTGACGCCGACCTGGGCCCACGAGGCCGTCACGGTGTCCGCGATCGAGGACTGGTCGGGGTAACGGGCCTTGGCCGCGGCCACGGTGGCCCGGGCGAAGGCGGTGAAGTCGGCGCCGGCGGACAGTCCGCCGCCGGTCAGGGCGTCGTACCAGATCCGTCCGGCGCGGTCCCAGGCCTGGCCGCCGAGGGCGGTGGCCAGCAGGTAGAACGCGTGGTTGGGGATGCCGGAGTTGATGTGCACCCCGCCGTTGTCCCCGGTGGTGTTCACGTAGTCCCGCATGTGCGCGGGCTGCGGATCCTTGCCGAGCCGGGGGTCGTCGTAGGCGGTGCCGGGGGCCTTCATCGACCGCAGCGCCGCGCCCTGGATGCCGGGGGCGAGCAGCCCGGCGCCGATCAGCCAGTCGGCGTCCGCGGCGCTCTGGTGCAGCGCGTACTGCTTGACCAGCGAGCCGAAGACGTCCGAGACGGACTCGTTCAGCGCGCCGGGCTGGTCCCGGTAGTCCAGGTTGGCGGTGAACTGGGTGACGCCGTGGGTGAGTTCGTGGCCGATGACGTCGACGCAGGCGGTGAAGTCGCCGAAGATCTCGCCGTCGCCGTCGCCGAAGACCATCCGTTGGCCGTTCCAGAAGGCGTTGTCGTAGTTCCGGCCGTAGTGGACGCTGGCGTCCAGGCGCAGCCCGCGGCCGTCGATCGAGTCGCGGCCGAAGACCTCGGAGTACAGCGCGAAGGTGTCGCCGAGGCCGTCGTAGGCGTGGTTGACGGAGGCGTCGGCGACCGGGGCGTGGCCCTCGGTGCGGACGGTGCGCCCGGGCAGCCGCTGGCCGTGCCCGGCGTCGGAGATCACCCGGTTCAGCCCGGGGGCGCCGGCGGTCGGCGGGGGAGCGGCGAGGCGGGCCGCGCGGTGTGCGGTGTCGAGGGCGAGGGAGTGGACGGCGGGCTCGTGACCGGCCTCGGCGAGGCGGTCCAGGACGTACGGCGGGACGATCGCGCAGATCGGTACTGCTCCAGTCATGTTGCCCAGGGTGAGGCTTAGATGACCCTTTGTCACCAGGTTCGGCGTGACCGGTCGACGTCTCAAGGAGTGGAACGGAAGCCCGGATCACTTCGGGGGCGCGCGGCGCTGGGTTACGCTGGGTCCCATCATGCGCAACGGACTGCTTCTTCTTAGCTGCCGCGTCGAGGGCCTGTAGTCCACTGGGGCCGGCTCCCTCGCCGCGGGGAACGAGCTGTGCGCGGAATCGGCGATCCAAGGGCGTATCGCGAGCGGCAGCAGAGGCCGGCCAGTCGGTGTTGATCCCTCCCGACCCGCCTAAGCATCCACAGGAAGCCGAGAGTCACCTCCATGACCGAGCAGACCTCCGCCGCGTCCGTTCCCGCCGCTCGCGCCTTCGTCGACCGGCCGACCCCGATCACCGCCGCCTCCGTCCGCCAGCGGCCCTCGGGCATGCGGCACGGGCGCTACCTGCCGTTCGGCACCGTCGACCTGCCGGACCGCACCTGGCCGGACAAGGTGATCACCAAGGCGCCGCGCTGGCTCTCCACCGACCTGCGGGACGGCAACCAGGCGCTGATCGACCCGATGTCCCCGGCCCGCAAGCGGAAGATGTTCGACCTGCTGGTCGCCATGGGCTACAAGGAGATCGAGGTCGGCTTCCCGTCCTCCGGCGCCACCGACCACGCCTTCGTGCGGTCGCTGATCGAGGAGGGGGCGATCCCGGAGGACGTCACCATCTCGGTGCTGACCCAGGCCCGCGAGGAGCTGATCGAGAAGACCGTGGAGGCGCTGGTCGGCGCCCCGCGGGCGACCGTCCACCTGTACAACGCGACCGCGCCGCTGTTCCGCCGGGTGGTGTTCCGCAACGACAGGGCGGCCACCAAGGCCATCGCCGTGGACGGCACCCGGCTGGTGATGGAGTACGCGGAGAAGCTGCTGGGCGACGACACCGTCTTCGGCTACCAGTACTCGCCGGAGATCTTCGTGGACACCGAGCTGGACTTCGCGCTGGAGGTCTGCGAGGCGGTGATGGACGTCTGGCAGCCGGGCGAGGGCCGTGAGATCATCCTGAACCTGCCGGCCACCATCGAGCGGGCCACTCCGAACGTACAGGCCGACCAGTTCGAGTGGATGTCGCGCAACCTGTCCCGCCGCGAGTTCGTCTGCCTGTCGGTGCACCCGCACAACGACCGCGGCACCGCCGTCGCCTCCGCCGAACTGGCGTACATGGCGGGCGCCGACCGCATCGAGGGCTGCCTGTTCGGGCAGGGCGAGCGGACCGGCAACGTCGACCTGGTGACGCTGGGGATGAACCTGTTCTCCCAGGGCATCGACCCCCAGATCGACTTCTCCGACATCGACGAGGTGCGCCGCACCGCCGAGTACTGCAACCAGATGGAGGTGCACCCGCGCCACCCCTACGCCGGCGACCTGGTGTACACCTCCTTCTCCGGCTCGCACCAGGACGCGATCAAGAAGGGCTTCGAGGTCCTGGAGGCGGACGCGAGGGCGGCCGGGGTCCCGGTGGAGGAGCACACCTGGGGCGTGCCGTACCTGCCGATCGACCCGAAGGACGTCGGCCGCACCTACGAGGCGGTCATCCGGGTCAACAGCCAGTCCGGCAAGGGCGGGGTCGCGTACGTCCTGAAGAACGACCACAAGCTGGACCTGCCGCGCCGGATGCAGATCGAGTTCTCCCGGATCATCCAGGCCAAGACCGACGCCGAGGGCGGCGAGGTCACCCCGGCCGAGATCTGGCGCGTCTTCGAGGACGAGTACCTGCCCACCCCGGACAACCCGTGGGGCCGGCTGTCGCTGGCCGGCTCCCGCAGCCTGACCACCGAGGACGGCCGGGACGCGCTGACCGCCGAGGCCGTGGTGGACGGCGCCCCGGTGACCCTGTCCGGCACCGGCAACGGCCCGGTCTCGGCCTTCGCGGACGCGCTGGCCCGGATCGGCGTGGACGTACGGGTGCTGGACTACGCCGAGCACGCGCTGAGCGAGGGCGGCGACGCCCAGGCCGCCGCGTACGTGGAGTGCGCGGTGGACGGCAAGGTGCTGTGGGGCGTGGGCATCGACGGCAACACCGTGCTGGCCTCGCTGAAGGCGATGATCAGTGCCGTCAACCGCTCGCAGCGCGGCTGACTCGTACGGGTGGTACGCGAAGGGCCGTCCCCGCGGCGGCCCTTCGCCGTGCGCGACGCCGATTGTGGCCTGCGCCACACTTTTTCGGATCGGAAGCCGTTCGAGGTACTGACACGTGCCGGTAACCATGGCAACATCGATCCACCGGAGAGCCGGGGTCGGTGGGACGGCCCGGTGTCCGGACGCGTGACCTGTCCATAGTTGTGCAGGCCGCCTGCCATGTCTGGGGAGTGGCGCCGTGACCAGGTTGTGGGGTGTTCGCCCGAGGTGGCGGACTGACGTTCTCGGTGACTTCTTCTGCCCGGGCTGCGGCGGGGACCGCAACTACCGGCGGCAGCACGGCCGGCGGTGGCTGCGGCTGCTGGGGGCGCCCGTCCTCCCGCTCGGGCCGGTGATCGGCAGCGTGCAGTGCACCGGCTGCCACGGGCGCTACGGCGTCGAAGCGCTGGAGCAGCCCACCAGCGTGCGCCTCGGCGTGATGCTGCGGGACGCCCAGTACACCATCGCGCTGGCCCTGCTGGCGGCCGGCGGCACGGCCCACCGTGCGGCCCGCGAGGCGGCCTGCGCGGCGGTGCGCGAGGCCGGGTTCGAGGACTGCGGCGAGGCCCAGGTGCTGGCCGCGCTCGCCGCGCTGTCCGGGCTCGGCGGCGAGCTCCACGACGCCCACGAACTGGGGGCACCTCCCAAACAACGGCTGGGGGAGGCCGACGGCCTGGCCGTGGAGCTGCACGCGGTGCTCGAACCGCTCGCCCCGCACCTGGCCCAGCAGGGCCGGGAGCGGCTGCTGCTGCAGGGCGCCGCGATCGCCCTGGCGGACGGGCGCTACCTGCCGCAGGAGCGCGAGGCGCTGGCCGCGGTCGGGAACTGCCTGGGCCTGCCGAAGAGCCAGGTGCCGGCGCTGCTGGAGGCGGCGACCCGGGCCCCGTACGAGAACCTGTAAGGACCGGGCGCCGGGCGCCCGCGGACTTTCCGCATCCCCCACAAACGGGCCCGATCCCCCCTCCGGGCCCGCCGTGACCCGCACCGCAGTGGTCTCCCCCACGGCCCCCGGTGCGGGCAACACGGCTGTCCGTGGCCGTCCGGGGCCGTCCGCGGCTGTCCGTGGGTGTCGGTGGCTGGGGGACAATGGTTCCCATGAGTCTTTTCCGGGACGACGGCGTCGTGTTGCGGGCGCAGAAGCTCGGCGAGGCCGATCGGATCATCACCCTGCTGACCCGCCAGCACGGCAAGGTGCGCGCGGTGGCGCGCGGGGTGCGCAAGACCAAGTCCAAGTTCGGCGCCCGACTGGAGCCGTTCTCGCACGTCGACGTGCAGTTCTTCAGCCGGGGGAGCGAGCTGGTCGGCCGCGGGCTGCCGCTGTGCACCCAGGTGGAGACCATCGCCCCGTACGGGGGTTCGATCGTCACCGACTACGGCCGCTACACCGCCGGCACGGCGATGCTGGAGACGGCCGAGCGCTTCGCCGAGAACGAGGGCGAGCCGGCCGTCCAGCAGTACCTGCTGCTGGTGGGCGGGCTGCGCACGCTGGCGGCCGGGCTGCACGAGTCTCACCTGGTGCTGGACGCCTTCCTGCTGCGCTCGCTCGCGGTGAACGGGTACGGCGCGAGCTTCACCGACTGCGCCAAGTGCGGCCTGGACGGCCCGAACCGTTTCTTCTCGCTCCCCGCAGGGGGGGTGCTGTGCTCGGACTGCCGAGTGCCCGGATGTGCCGTACCCTCCCCTGAGACACTGGTACTGCTCGGGGCGCTGTTGTCAGGGGACTGGCGGACGGCCGACGCCTGCGAGCCGCGGTACTGGCGGGAGGGCAGCGGCCTGGTCGCGGCCTATCTGCAGTGGCACCTGGAGCGGGGCATCCGCTCGATGAGATACGTGGAGAAGTGAGCACATGGCAGCGCGACGGCTCTTCGGCGGCGGCAAGCAGCGGAACTACGTTCCCCCGACCCCGCACCCCAGCGGCGCACAGCCGCCGAAGATCCCCGGTGAGCTGGTCCCCGAGCACGTCGCCATCGTGATGGACGGCAACGGCCGCTGGGCCAAGGAGCGCGGGCTGCCGCGCACCGAGGGCCACAAGGTGGGCGAGTCCGTCGTGCTGGACGTCCTCAAGGGCGCGATCGAGCTCGGCGTCAAGAACATCTCGCTGTACGCGTTCTCCACCGAGAACTGGAAGCGTTCGCCCGACGAGGTGAAGTTCCTGATGAACTTCAACCGGGACGTCATCGCCCGCCGCCGGGACGAGATGGACGCGATGGGCGTGCGGATCCGCTGGGCGGGCCGGATGCCCAAGCTGTGGAAGAGCGTCGTCCAGGAGCTGCAGGTCGCCGAGGAGCAGACCAAGGGCAACGACGCCGTGACGCTCTACATGTGCGTCAACTACGGCGGCCGGGCCGAACTCGCCGACGCCGCACAGGCGATCGCCCGGGACGTCGCCGCCGGGAAGCTGGACCCGAAGAAGGTCAACGAGAAGACCCTCGCCCGCTACATGTACCACCCGGACATGCCGGACGTGGACCTGTTCCTGCGCCCCAGCGGCGAGCAGCGCACCTCCAACTTCCTGCTCTGGCAGTCCGCGTACGCCGAGTTCGTGTTCCAGGACGTGCTCTGGCCGGACTTCGACCGCCGCGACCTGTGGCGCGCCTGCGAGCAGTTCGCGATGCGCGACCGCCGCTTCGGCGGGGCGATCCCGAACGAGCTCCCCGCGCCCGGCGTGCTGCCCGCCCAGCGCTGACGGCCGTCCAGGCACCAGGAAGGGGCCCGCAGGAACGATTCCTGCGGGCCCCTTCCGTTCGTCCGTACCGGTTGCCCCGGGGCGGGTGTCAGTCCTTCTTCGCGCAGTCCGCGCAGGTGCCGAAGATCTCCAGGGTGTGGGCGATGTCGCTGAACCCGTGCTCGGCGGCGACCGCGTTGGCCCAGCGCTCGACCGCCGGGCCCTCGACCTCGACGGTGGCACCGCAGTGCCGGCAGACCAGGTGGTGGTGGTGCCCGCTGCTGCACCGGCGGTAGACGGCCTCGCCGTCGGCGGTGCGCAGCACGTCCACCTCACCGGCGTCGGCGAGCGACTGCAGGGTGCGGTAGACCGTGGTCAGACCGACGGAGTCCCCGCGGTGCTTGAGCAGGTCGTGGAGCTCCTGCGCGCTGCGGAAGTCCGCGATCTCGTCCAGGGCCGCCGAGACGGCGGCACGCTGCCGGGTCGAGCGGGCGCGCGGCGACGGGCCTGCGGTGGTCACCGTGGGTCCTCCTGGGGTCGTGGGCGTCACGCACCTCATTGTGCCAGCCCGGCCCGCCGCTCCGGGTTGGTCGCGTCGGAGGAAGTCCTTCCCGGGGCCTGGCCGGGGATCCGGCTCCGGGCGTCATCCGGGAGCCGGACGTCGCAGACCTGCGGTCCCGGCTCGGTGTCGCCGTGGCGGTGGCGGTGGCGGTGGCGGCGGCGGGCGAGCGGGGCGGCGATCACGCCGAACACCGCGAAGACCGCGATGGCGAGCAGCACGATGGCCGGGCCGGAGGGCACGTCGAGCTGGTAGGAGCCGGTGACGCCGGCCAGCGAGACCACCACGCCGAGCGCGATCGAGGCGGCCTGGGTGGCGGCGAAGGAGCGGGTGAGCTGCTGGGCGGCGACCACCGGGACCACCATCAGGGCGCTGACCAGCAGCAGCCCGACCACCCGCATGGCGACGGTGACGGTGACCGCGGCCATCACGGCGAGCAGCAGGTTGAGCGTGCGCACCGGCACGCCGGTGACCCTGGCGAAGTCCTCGTCCTGGCAGATCGCGAAGAGCTGGCGGCGCAGGCCGACGGTCACCGCGATGACCACGGTGCCGAGCACCGCGATGGTGACCAGGTCCTCCGGGGCGACGGTGAGGATCGAGCCCCACAGGTAGCTCTCCAGCGAGCCGGCTCCGGCCTGGGCGGACATCGAGACCAGCAGTTTGCCGCAGGCCATGCCGCCGTAGAAGAGCATCGCGAGGGCGATGTCGCCGCGCTGGTTGCCGCGCGAGCGGACGAGTTCCATGGTGACCGCGCCGAGCACGCAGACCAGCACGGCCATCCAGATCGGGCTGGTCCGGAAGACGAAGCCGAGGCCGACGCCGGTCATCGCGACGTGGCCCATGCCGTCGCCCATCAGGGCCTGGCGGCGCTGCACCAGGTAGATGCCGACGGCGGGGGCGGTGATCCCGACCAGCACGGCGGCGAGCAGGGCGCGCTGCATGAAGTCGTAGGAGAGCATCTCGGTCATGCGAGCAGCCTCGGCGGGGTGAGGTCGGCGTGGGGGTGGACGTGGTCGTGGCCGGGCAGCGCGTGCAGGCCGGTGTCGGGCACGGGCGGCCCGTCGTGCGCGACGCAGCCGTCCCGCAGCACCACGGCGCGGTCGATCAGCGGCTCCAGCGGCCCGAGTTCGTGCAGGACCAGCAGGACGGAGGCGCCGCGCCCGACCTCGGTGCGCAGGGTGTCGGCGAGCACCTGCTGGCTGGCGGCGTCCACGCCGGCCATCGGCTCGTCCATGATCAGCAGGTCGGGGGTGCCGACCAGGGCGCGGGCGATCAGCACCCGCTGCTGCTGGCCGCCGGACAGGTCGGCGACGCCGTCCCCGGCCCGGTCCAGCATGCCGACGGCGTCCAGTGCGCGGTCGACCGCGGCGCGGTCCCTGCGGCGGAAGGGCAGCAGCCGGTGCTGCGCCAGCCGCCCGGTGGAGACCACCTCGCGCACGGTGGCCGGGACGCCGGAGGCGGCGGTGGTGCGCTGCGGGACGTACCCGATCCGGTGCCAGGCGCGGAAGGAGTCGTACAGGGTGCCGAACAGCTCCAGGGTGCCCTGCTCCAGCGGCACGGAGCCGATCACGGCCTTGACGGTGGTCGACTTGCCGGAGCCGTTGGCGCCGAGCAGGGCGACGACCTCACCCGGTCGGACGGTGAGGTCGACGCCGCGCAGCACCGGTCGGCCGCCGCGCGAGGCGACGGCGCCACGGAGGCGGACGGCCGGGGGGATCGGGTCGGTCATGGTGGCGTGTCCCGTCAGCTCGCGGGGGTGGGGGTGGTGCCCGGCGCGCCGAGGGCGGCCCGGAGGTTGGCCAGGTTCTGCTTCATGACGGTGAGGTAGTCGTCCTTGGCGGGGTCCTTGACGCCCTCCAGCGGGTCCAGGACGGCGGTTTGGAGGCCGAGGTCCTTGGCGACGGTGTCGGCGAGCTTGGGGCTGACCAGGGTCTCGAAGAAGATCGTGGTGACGCCGTGGTCCTTGGCGGCCTTCTGCACCTCGGCGAGGCGGGCCGGGGTCGGCTCGGACTCCGGGTCGACGCCGTTGATCGCGACCTGGGTGAGGCCGTAGTGGTCGGCGAGGTAGCCGAAGGCGGCGTGGCTGGTGACGAAGGTCCTGGTCCTGGTGTCCTTCAGCCCGGCCCGGAACTCCTGGTCCAGGGCGGTGAGCCTGGTGACCAGCTCGTCGGTGTTCTTCCTGTAGTCCTCGGCGTGGGACGGGTCGGCCTTGGCGAAGCCGTCGCCGACGCTCTTGGCGATCGCGGCGTAGCGGGCCGGGTCGAGCCAGATGTGCGGGTCGCCGGCCGGGCCCTTGTCCTGGTGGCCGTCCCCGCCCCCGGTGCCCTCGTCCAGGTGGTGGTCGACCAGCGGACTGGCGGCGGTGGCGTCGACCTTCGCCTTGGCGGACGACTGGTCGACGGCCTGGTCGACGGTGGGCTGCAGGCCCTTGAGGTAGACGATCGCGTCGGCCTTCTGGACGCCGGCGACCTGCTTGGCGGTGAGCTCCAGGTCGTGCGGCTCGACGCCGGGCGCGGTGAGGTCGGTGACCGAGACGTGGTCCTTGCCGATCTGCTGGGCCAGGTACTCCATCGGGTAGAAGGAGGCGACGACGTTCAGCTTGCCGTCCGTGCCCTTGGCGCTGGTGCTTCCGCCGCAGGCCGTGAGTGCCAGAGAGGCCGCGAGGGCGGTGGTGGTCAGGGCGATGGTGGTGCGGGTCCGGCGTCCAGACAGTCCGATCATCATGACAATCATTCTCATCTGAATTGGAAATGATTGTCAAATCACTCGGACGGATGAACGGAGGGCGGTCGCGGTCGGAGGGGGCCGGGCGATACCGATTTGAACCCCGTACCCGTCTGGCCGGTAACCTGAGGTATTCGGGTACGCGCAACCAGCCGTGCCCTGACCGTGCCGTACGTACTGAAGAGAGCACTGTGGCCGCCGACAAGATCGACACGATCGTCAGCCTGAGCAAGCGCCGTGGCTTCGTCTACCCCTGCAGCGAGATCTACGGCGGCACGCGTGCCGCCTGGGACTACGGGCCGCTGGGCGTCGAGCTCAAGGAGAACATCAAGCGCCAGTGGTGGCGCGCGATGGTCCAGGCCCGTGAGGACGTCGTCGGACTCGACTCGTCGGTGATCCTGGCCCGCGAGGTCTGGGAGGCCTCCGGCCACGTCGCCACCTTCAACGACCCGCTGACCGAGTGCATGTCCTGCCACAAGCGCCACCGGGCCGACCACCTGGAGGAGAAGTACGAGGCCAAGCACGGCTTCCCGCCGCCGAACGGCCTCAAGGACGTCAACTGCCCCGACTGCGGCACCAAGGGCCAGTTCACCGAGCCCAAGGACTTCTCGGGCATGCTGAAGACCCACCTCGGCGTCACCGAGGAGGCCGCCGGCCTGGCGTACCTGCGCCCGGAGACCGCCCAGGGCATCTTCACCAACTTCAAGTCCGTCCAGAGCACTTCGCGCAGGAAGCCGCCGTTCGGCATCGCCCAGACCGGCAAGAGCTTCCGCAACGAGATCACCCCCGGCAACTTCATCTTCCGCACCCGCGAGTTCGAGCAGATGGAGATGGAGTTCTTCGTCAAGCCGGGCGAGGACGAGCAGTGGCACGAGTACTGGCTCCAGCAGCGCTGGGACTGGTACGTCGACCTGGGCCTGCGCACCGAGAACATGCGCTTCTTCGAGCACCCGAAGGAGAAGCTGTCCCACTACGCCAAGCGCACGGTGGACATCGAGTACCGCTTCAACTTCGGCGGCTCCGAGTTCTCCGAGCTGGAGGGCGTCGCCAACCGCACCGACTACGACCTGCGGGTGCACAGCGAGGCCTCCGGCCAGGACCTGAAGTACTTCGACCAGGAGTCCGGCGAGAAGTACTTCCCGTACGTCATCGAGCCGGCGGCCGGCCTCAACCGCGCCATGCTGGCCTTCCTGCTCGACGCCTACTTCGAGGACGAGGCGCCGAACGCCAAGGGCGTCATGGAGAAGCGCGTCGGCATGCGGCTCGACCCGCGCCTGGCCCCGGTCAAGGTCGCCGTCCTGCCCCTGTCGCGCAACGCCGACCTCTCCCCGAAGGCCCGCGGCCTGGCCGCCGACCTGCGCGCCGCGTGGAACGTCGAGTTCGACGACGCGGGCGCGATCGGCAAGCGCTACCGCCGCCAGGACGAGATCGGCACGCCGTTCTGCGTGACGGTCGACTTCGACACCCTTGAGGACAACGCGGTGACCGTTCGCGACCGCGACTCCATGTCGCAGGAGCGCGTGTCGCTGGACCAGGTGAAGGGCTACCTGGCGGCCCGCCTGATCGGCTGCTGAGTCCGGAGCTCCGGGAGCCCCCGGCCGCCTCTTCCGTGGAGGCGGCCGGGGGCTCCCTGCTTTCGGCGGGCTCCCTGTGCTCGGCGGGCTTCAGCGTCGGCCCCAGCGGGACCGCTGGGCGCCCGGCGGGGTGGTCGGCAGTCCGGCGCTGCGCAGGGCGGCCAGGGTGGTGCGGTGGCGGGAGCCGTCGGCGAGCAGCGCGCCCAGCAGCTGCCCGTAGAGGTCCGGGCGGCCGTCCAACGCGGAAGCCAGCCGCACCAGTTCGAGCGGCGGGCGCAGGGTGGCCAGCTCGTGCAGCAGCAGGCTGGCCAGCGCGGGCGGCAGCTCCGTGGCGAGGTCGGCGAGGTCGCCGGTCGGGCGCCCGGCGGCCTGTCGCAGCAGGGCCCGGACGTCGGCGGGGCGGCCGTGCTGCTGGAGGTGGGCGGTGAGGGAGGTCAGCTCCGGCGTCGGGGCCGAGCCCCACTCCCAGAGCAGGGTGGCGCAGTCGGCGTGCTGGCCGGCCCGCTCCAGCGCGGTGAGCAGGGCCGGGACGGCGGGTGCCGGGTAGGTCCAGAACGCGTGGAACAGTTCGGCGGCCTCCTCGGCCAGGCCCAGTTCGCGCAGCTCCGTCAGCACGGCGACCGCGTGGTCCGGGGTGCCGTCGGCGGCGGTGCGGGCCAGGTGGAGCGAGGCGCCGGTCGGGCCGTGCCGGGAGAGCAACCCGGCCAGTAACGCCGCGTCGGCGGGGTCGAGGCGGGCGGCGGCCTGGTCCAGCAGCTCCTCGGCTTCGGGGATGGCACCGCGCCGGTGGAGGCCGGCGATCCGCTCGGTGAGCGTGCCGAGGTCGGGCCGGGCGGGCGGCGGTGGTGGGGGCGGCGGGGTGTGGCGGGGGTGCGGGTACGGCGGTTGGGGGTGCGGTGGGGGATGGGGGTGCTGCCGCTGTCTGAGGCCGGCCTCCAACTCGTTCAGCTCGTCGCTCAGTTGGAGGCATCGTGCGCCCAGGCCCTCGCGGAGGGTGCGGGCCTGGGCGAGTTGCCGCAGCAGGTCGCCGTCCGGGCGCCGGCGCCCGGGGGCCGCCCGTATCGCCTCGTTCAGCCGCCGTTCGCGTTGGCCCGCGTAGCGGCTCGCACTGAGCAACTCATCCAGTTCTGCGCGGAGTTCGGCGGACCGTTGCTCGCCCTCCGGCTGCTGGCCTGCGGATTCTTCCGTCGACCGCATGCGCATGATCGCCCCAACCTGTCCATCTGAACCCTGACTGCGGGCCATCCTGGCGTCGGAATGTGGCGAAGGAGTTACGGCAGCACGACCAGTCGGGCCCGAGTGGTGTCAAGGAGCTTGCAGGGGGGCGGCCGTTGCGTGAAGTGCGCCGGTTGCGCGCTCCTCGGCAGGGTCGCCCCCGTGGCGCGTCGCGGCACGGCACTGCGGCACGGCACGGTGACCGGCCTCAGCCGGCCAGCCGTGCCCGCGCCTCCATCAGGGCGAAGCCGAGCAGGTTCGATCCCCGCCACTCCAGCGGGCGTTCGGCCCGGATGTCGTCCGCGGCGAGCCCGATGCCCCAGATCCGGTCCAGCGGGCTGGCCTCGACCAGGACGCGCCCGCCAGTGCTCAGCAGGTACTCCCGCAGGGCCTCGTCCTGGCCGAACTTGGCGACGTTCCCCTCGACCACCAGGTCGAACCGGCCCGCCACCCAGGTCTCGTCGTCGAAGCCCCTGACCAGTCGGCCCAGCTTCTTCGCCTCGGCGGGCGTGCGGGCCCCCAGCACCCGCTGCTCGATGTCCTCGTCGCCGAACATCCGGGCCTTCCCGGCCATCATCCAGTGCTCGGCGGAGGCGTACGTCACCCCGTCGACGGTGAACTGCCCGGGCCACCACTGGCTCAGGCACTCGTGCCGCACCGCGCCGCCCCTGCGGACGGTGTGCCCCCAGAACATCACCCACTTCGGCCGCGCCCCGGTGGCCATCAGGGCCGCCAGCTCCTCGCGGTCGCGGACGTCGGCGAAGTCCCCCACATGCTGCTCGCTCATAATCGTCATTCTGACACAAAGGGTCGGACGCCCGCCAACCCTTTGCCGGCGGGGGTTCCGGTGATGTCGCCGCTCAGGTCTGCGGGGCGGCGGGGCTCCCGTTCTCGGCCGCGACCAACTCCAGGAAGCGAAGCCCGAGTTCGGTCACCTCCTGCGGTGTCCAGTCCTGCGCCGGCCCTTGCAGGCTCACCTCGGCCATGGCGAGGCCGGGGGCGGTGTCGGTCCACTCCAGGAACCAGGTCCTCTCCTGCTCGGCGAGGGCGAGGGCGGCGGCGTTCAGGGCCTTCGCGGAGTGCGGCAGCCAGAGCTGGAACTCGTGGGTGGGCGGCGCGGCCGGGTGGACGCGGGCGCCGGGGAGGGCGGCCAGGGCGGGTATGAGTGCCGCGGCGTGGGCGGTGTAGCCGGCGAGCCGGGGGAGTTCGGTGTCCAGCCCGGAGAGCGCGGAGAGGGCGGCCGGCCACTGCTGGTAGAGCTGCCCGCCGTAGCGGTGGCGCCAGGTGCGGGCGTAGGCGGTGAGGGCCTTGTCCCCGGCCAGGGCGGCGCCGCTGATGCCGCCGAGGTCCTTGTAGAAGGAGACGTAGACGCTGTCGGCGAGCGCGGCGATCTCGTCGAGCCGTTTGCCGAAGTGGGCCGTGGTGTTCCAGAGCCGGGCGCCGTCGAAGTGCACCCGGGCGCCGAAGTCCCGGGCCGCGGCGGTGAGTTCCGTCAGCTCGTCCCAGGTGGGGAGCAGGTAGCCCGGGTCCCGCAGGGGGAGTTCGACCACCAGGGTGCCGAAGGGCTCGCCGAGGGCGCGGAGTTCCTCCGGCGTCGGCTGGCGCTGTTCGGTGGTGGGCCAGAGGCCGCGCAGGCCGGTGAGCTGGGTGTGGGCGTGGCGCTCGTGCCGCTCGATGTGGCTGAGCGGGTGGAGGGCGACGGCCCGGTTGCCGGTCCGCTCGGCGTGGTAGCGCAGGGCCACCTGCTGGGCCATGGTGCCGGTGGGGAAGAGAACCGCGTCCTCCGTGCCGAGGAGCGCGGCGGTGCGCTCCTCCAGCTCGCCGACCGGGCCGCCGTCGCCGTAGAAGTCGGGGCGGACGTCCGGCTCGATCGCGGCGATGAGGGCGGTGAGCCGCTCGTGGACGGTGAGGGGGCGGCTGCCGGAGAGCAGGCGGGTGCAGGCCCGGCGGGCGGCCCGGAAGCGGTCCCAGTCGATCTGGTCATCGGTCATCCGGTGATTGTCGGGCTCGGAAGGGACCGCGGGCCACCGCATTTCCTACGGCGGGCTGTCCCTCACCCGGCAGATCGCCTCCCGGAACCGTCGGGCCGTCAGGGCCGGGCCGGCAGCCAGCCGCTCTGGACCGCCCGCACCCCGAACTCGAAGCGGCTGCGCGCCCCGAGCCGGTCCATCAGCTCCGTCGCCACCCGCCGGGCCGTGCGCGGCGACACCCCCAGCCGCTTGGCGATCGCGTCGTCCGTCAGGCCCTGGGCCAACAGCCGTACCACGGTGGTCTCCTGAGCGCTGAGGGCGCCGTCCTCCTTCGTCGCGGCCGTCGCTCCGCCCAGCGGCTGCGCCTGCACCCAGACGTGTTCGAACAGGGCGCACAGCGCCATCAGGGTGCCGTGTCCGGTCAGCACCACGGCGCCGGCGCGGGTGTCCTCCCCGCTGACCGGGATCAGCGCGGCCTTCCGGTCGAAGATGATCATCCGGGTGGGCAGCTCCGGCATCGTGCGCACCTGCCCGCCCAGCTCCGCCAGCCACTCCACGTACGCCACCGTCGGCAGGCTGTTGCGCACGCTGTCCTGGTACACCGTCCGCATCCGTACGCCCCGGGCCAGCAGCGCCCGGTCGTGTGGGCGCGATGCCTCGATGCTGGCCGGGCTGTGTCCGCCGCCGGGCGCGAAGGTCATGATCTCGGTCGTCAACCCGCCCGCCAGCGAGGCGATCCGGTCCCTGATCTGGTCGAGTCCGACCAGCTGCTCCACCCCGGCGTGCGCGGTGGCCGGCTTCAGGTCCGCGTACTCCGCGATCAGTTGGGCCGCCGCCGCGCGGGAGGCCTCGATCCGCAGCTGCTGGGCCGCGAGTTCGGCCTGCTGCCGGGCCATCAACAGCTCCATGCCCACCTCGGGCGGCACGGCCCGCAGTTCGCCCTCGCGCTCGTAGGAGGCGCGCAGCAGGGAGAGCTGGCTCAGCAGGTCGAGGCTGCGGCGGATCTCGTCCTCGCCGTGTCCGAGCCGCTGGGCCAGCGCCCGTACCCCGTCGCCGGGATGCGCCAGCATGGTGCGGTAAACGGACTCCGAGACGGCATCCAGCCCAAGCGCCGCGAGCATGCCCGTTCCCCCTGTGTGTAAAGCGTGACCACTGCGCACGCGATCATTCCACACGGTGTTCGACCGGGCCAGGACGGCCGGTGGACGGTTCCGGACAGCGGCCGGAACCGTCCGCGTTGCCCCCCTATGCTGGGATGCCGCCGGTTCGGCAGAGTCCGTCCCATGTACCTGATCCATGCCGAACTCCGAGCCCCCGCCCGCGGCGCAGCCCTGGGGGCGGACCTCGCCCGGGCCCTGCTGGCCGCTGCCCTGCCCGCCGAGCGCATCGAGCACATCGTCGTGCACGAGGACACCGGCCCCGGCGCCGTGCTCGGGGTCTACGTGGTCGCCGAGCGGCTCGCCGAGGCCGAATCCGCCGTCACGGGCTTCTGCCGCCGCGCGCTGCCGACCCTCCCGGCCTCCGGGGGGTGGACGGTCGGGCGCGTCGGGGCTCCGCTGGTGGCGCCGTTCTACGAGCGCCTGCTGTCCGGAAGCGGCCCGGCTGGACGGAATCGGTCACTGCCGTTTCCGTCCATCTGAAAGCCCTTCCACCCGCCCTGAGCTGCGACGAAAGTAGTACCCGTCAGCCGGGAGCACGACCCGGAGGACACGGTGGAGCGTCAACCGCGGGACGCGAGACCGGCCGTACCCGCCCTTCGTTCCAGCTCCCGAAAGGTTTCCCCACCATGCTGCGCACCTCCCTCGCCAAGGCCGCCGCGGTCACCGCCCTCGCCCTCACCGCCCTGCTCCCGCTCGCGGGCCAGGCGTCCGCCAACACCATCTGGGACGCCCCCAGCGCTTCCGCCCCGGCGAACACCATCTGGGACGCCCCCAGCGCTTCCGCCCCGGCGAACACCATCTGGGACTGACGGCCCGGGTCCCGCAGACCCGCCGCTGTTCCCACCGCGCGGCCCCAGGCCCGCCCGCTCCACCCCGCGCCGCCCAGGCCACCCGACCGCTGCTCCTGCAGGGCAGCCGTCCCGCCGGGCGCCCGCCCCACCGACTTCCGCGCCGACCACCGGTGTCCGCGCGAGCACCACCCCCGGACCCTCCGCGCCGTCAGGACTCACTCCGCCATGCCTTCGTCCAAGCTGTCCAAGCTCACCCGTATCGCCCTCGCCGCCTCCATCGCCGCCTCCGGCGCGATAGCCGCGACCGCCTTCACCACCACCGTCGCCAGCGCGGCCACCACGTCCACCGTGGGCGGCCAGATCAGCCGGTCCGAGATCCTCTCCCGCGCCCAGTACTGGTTCAACCAGAACCCCGGCCTGACGTACAACCAGGGCGGGACGTTCCGCGACTCCAGCGGCCGCAGCTACCGCACGGACTGCTCCGGTTACGTCTCCATGGCCTGGCACCTGGGCTACAGCGCCAACACCCAGTCGCTCTGGGACAGCGAGAGCTACGAGATCCCGCGCAGTGACCTGCGCCCGGGCGACATCCTCGACAGCTACTACAACCACGTCATCCTGTTCGAGAAGTGGGACGACGACGCCCGCACCACCTTCTCCTACTACTCCTTCGGCTCCACCCCGGTGAAGCACCGCACCGGCGTCTCCATCAACGGCGCCCTCGACTCGCACCCCAACAGCGAGTACCACGCCCGCCGTTACCGGAACGTCGTCGAGGACGTCAGCGTCTCCCCGTCCTCGCTGCCCGCCGGCACCCTGGTCAAGTCCCCGAACGGCCCGTCCGTCAAGGTCATCATCAACGGCGCGGGCGTGCCGGTGGCCGGCTCCGACGTCGCGGCCGACGGCTACGACCTCAACAAGATCGTGACCGTGGACGACGGCGCGTTCAATGCCCTGCCCACCGTCCCGCCGCCGGGCACCGTGGTGCACGACCAGGCCGGCGGCTCCGCCCGGTACGTCGTGGTGGGCGGCGCGGCCCTGCCGATCTCCGGCAACGACTGGACCGCCGACGGCTACAACACCCGCTCCGACATGGGCGTGCCCACCTCCTGGCTGCAGGGCGCCGTCGGCAGCACCCTGTCCACCGGGCTCGTGGTGATGGACCAGTCCGGTGCCGACCCGGGCCGGTACGTGATGGTCAACGGCATCGCCCTGCACATCTCCGCCGACGAGTGGACCGCCGACGGCTACGACAAGCAGACCCTGATGGGCGTGCCCGGTGACTGGCTGAAGAACGCCGCCGCCGGCTCGCTGGCCTCCGGCACCGTGGTGATGGACCAGTCCGGCGGCGACCCGGCCCGCTACGTGATGGTCAACGGCGCCGCCCTGCACATCTCCGCCGACGAGTGGACCGCCGACGGCTACAACCTCCGGCCCCTGATGGGCGTGCCCGGCCAGTGGCTGAACGCCGCCGCCGGCAAGGCCCCCCTCAACGGCACCGTCGTCAAGGACGAGGCCGGCGGCCCGGCCCGCTACGTCGTGGTCGGCGGCGCCGCCGTGCAGATCTCCGCCGACGAGTGGACCGCCGACGGCTACGACAAGCAGCCCGTCCTGGGCGTGCCCGGCGCCTGGCTGGGCACCGCCGCCGCCAAGAGCCCCGCCGACGGCACCGTCCTGGCGGACGCCGCGGGCACCGACCCGGGCCGCTACGTGATGGTCGGCGGCGCCGCCGTCCACATCTCCGGCGCCGAGTGGACCGCCGACGGATACAACGGCAAGCCGCTCGCCGCGGCCCCCGGCAGCCTGCTCGGCCCCCTCAGCAGGAAGAGCGTCGCCGACGGCACCCTGATCAAGGGCCAGGCCGGCAACGACCCCAGCGTCTACGTCGTCGTCAACAACTCCGCCCTGCCCCTGACCGGCGCCGAGTTCACCACCTCCTACGCCAACCAGCCCGTGCAGGGCGCCCCGGAGGAGTGGGAGGCCGCCCAGGTCGCCCGCCCGCTCGCCAACGGGACCGTGGTCAAGAACGTCAACGGCACCGACCCGAACGTCTACGTCATGGCCGGCGGCATGGCCGTCCTCCTCAGCGGCGCCGACTACACCGGCTACGGCTACGACAAGCTCCCGCTGCGCGCCGTCCCCGGCACCTGGGAGCAGGCCGCCGCCGCCAAGGCCGCCCCGGCCGACGGCACCCTGATCCAGTCCTCCGACAGCGCCACCGTCTGGCAGGTCGTCGGCGGCAGCAAGAAGGCAGCCGCGGCCGGCAGCTACAACGCCGCCGACGTGGTGAAGGTCCCCACCGCGCTGACCGCGAAGCTCCCCACCGTCACCGCCTGAGCCGCCGTGACCACCTGATCCACTCCGCCGCCACCCGGGCGGCCCGGCCGAGCCGCTCCGGCCGGGCCGCCCGGCCCTCCTCGACCACCGACCCGCGCCCGCACTCCAGGGGGTTCCGCCACCATGACCGCCGCCGCCCGCAAGAAGCCCGTACTCGCAGCCGCCACCGTCCTGCTCGGCCTCGCCGCCCCGCTCGTCCCCGGCACCGGCCAGGCCTCCGCGGCCTCCGTGGCCAGCTGGGACCAGGTCGCCCAGTGCGAGAGCAGCGGCAACTGGAGCATCAACACCCACAACGGCTACTACGGCGGCCTCCAGTTCACGCCGAGCACCTGGCTCGCCTATGGCGGCGCCCAGTACGCGCCCTACGCCAACCAGGCCACCAAGCAGCAGCAGATCCTGATCGGCGAGAAGGTCCTGGCCGGCCAGGGCCCCACCGCCTGGGCCGCCAAGTGCCGCGGGCCGCTGCTCAACGACCACGCCGACCCGTACCCGGCCACCAGCTCCTACCCCGACCCGGCCTCGCTGCCCACCGGCACCCTGGTCAAGTCCCCGGCCGGCCCGGACGTCAGGGTCCTGATCAACGGCGCGGGCGTGCCGGTCGCCGGTTCCGACGTCGCGCCCGACGGCTACGACCTCGGCAAGGTCGTCACCGTCGACGACGCCCGCTTCAACGCCCTGCCCACCACCCCGCCGCCGGGCACCGTGGTGCACGACCAGGCCGGCGGCGCCGCCCGCTACGTGGTGGTGGCCGGAGTCGCGCTGCGGATCTCCGCCGCGGACTGGACGGCCGCCGGTTACGACACCCGGGCCGACCTCGGGGTGCCCAGCGCCTGGCTGCAGGGCGCCGCCGGAGCCACCCTCCCGACCGGGCTCGTCGTCCACGACCAGGCCGGCGGCGCCGCCCGCTACGTCATCGTCGACGGCGCCGCCCTGCCGATCTCCGGCGCCGAGTGGACCGCCGACGGCTACAACACCCGTGCCGACATGGGCGTGCCGGGCGGCTGGCTGGCCACCGCCGTGAGCGCCACCCTGCCCACCGGCACCGTCGTCACCGGCCAGGGCGGCACCGATCCCGCGATCTACGTCATGGTCAACGGCACCGCCCTGCACATCTCCGCCGACGAGTGGACCGCCGACGGTTACGACAAGCGGTCCCTGATGGGAGTCCCCGAGGCCTGGCTGCAGGGAGCCGCCGCCAAGCCACTGCGCAACGGCACCGTCGTCAAGGACGCCTCCGGCGCGGACGCCACGGTCTACGTGATGGCCGGCGGCACGGCCGTCCCGCTCACCGGCGCCGACTACACCGGCCTCGGCTACGACACCCAGTCCCTGATGGGCGTGCCCGGCGGCTGGCTCGGCGCCGCCGCGGCCAAGACCGTCCCCGCCGACGGCACCCTGCTGCTCTCGCCCGACGCCCCCACCGTGTGGCGGGTCGTCGGTGGTGGCAAGCAGGCGGCCGCGGCCGGCAGCTACAACGCCGCCGAGGTGGTGAAGGTCCCCGCCGCGCTGACCGCCAAGCTCCCCACCGTCACCGGCTGACCATCCGCCGCCCGCCCGTGACGCGTGCCCGGTACGGACCTTCCGTACCGGGCACGCGGTGTTCCGGCCGCGCGGCCGTGGCCGCGTCGGGGCGGCGGGTGGGGCACGGGGTGGTCGCGGGCGGCCGTCAGGATCCCGCGACGGCGCTCGCCGCGGGTGCGCCGAAGCGGGCGAGGTAGTGCCACACCTTCTTGACCGCCTGCGGGTCGTGCCGGCCGGTCTCGGCAGCGGCGCCGACGATGCGCGGATCGAGCAGACCGTCCACGGCGATCTCCGCGCCCAGGTCGACGAACTCCCGTCCGCGGTAGTCGGGATGCCGCCGGAGCTCCTGGACGGTGAGCCGGAATCCGGGGTGCCACTCCACCGGGCAGGGGAGGCGGCGGGCCGCCTCCTCGACGGCCGTGCCCCGGTAGCAGGGGTCCAGCACCAGGGCCTCGATGTCCTGGGAGATCCGGACCGGGCCGTGGACCTGGGCCTCGATGTAGTCGTCGAGGGTGTCCTGGCGGTCGGCCAGGGCGAGTTCGACGAGCCGCATGCGCGCCGCGGTGCCGAAGTCCGTCGGCTCCAGGAAGCTGTCCGGGTAGCAGAAGGTGGTGCGCTCCAGCGCGTGGGCGGCGAGCCGGAAGTGGGCGGAGCCGAAGCGCGGCGCGGCGCCGACCGGTTTGCGGCGGTAGTCCAGTGCCCCGTAGGCGGGCCGCTCGGCGGGCGCCGCCTCGTCGTAGGCACGGTTGAAGATCCGGCTCTCCCACCGCCACCGGTCCCCGCCGGGGTGGGCGGTCAGGCCGCCGTTGCTCGTGCCGGTGGCGAACTGGGAGAGGTAGACGCCGTCCTCGGCGAGGGCGTCCAGGATCGGCCTGCCGTGGGAGGAGCGGTCCGGGTGGAAGTTGAGGGTCACCCGCAGGGTCGGGTCGACGGGCGGGCCCGAGGACAGGGCGGCCACGTGGTCGATGGCCCGCTGCTGCGGCGTCCGGACGGCTTCGGTGGTCATGCGGGTAGTGTCCCCCGGGCCGACCGGCCGCTGCACGCGGGTTTCCGCTCCTCCGCGCAAGCCCCGGCGCCCGCCCGGTGTGCGTCCCCGGAAGCGGTATGCGCAGGAGCGGTGTGCTCAGGAGTGGTGCTTGTACAGCTCCCCGGCGATCAGGCCGTCGTCGCCGTGGTGCATGGAGGCGCTGGTGTAGGTGTAGCGGATCCGGGCGGCCTGGGCGGTCCGGTGCTGCTCGATCAGCAGGCCCTCGCTCTCGCCCGCCCAGCGTCGGCGGGTCCGCTCCCGGCGCACCAGGAACAGGGTGGTGCCGACGATGGTGGCCACGAGGGCGACCAGGAACACGAGAACGAAGCCCACGGGATCCCCTTCCTCCGGGCCTGATCACTGCACGAACCAGCCCGGTGCGGTACGGGCTGCGGCGGCTCGGCAGGATGAAGTAGCTTGAAGCGCATGGCAGATGAGAGTCCAGGGGCCGCCCCCGGAGTCACTCCCCGACCCTTCCGCGGCGCCGTGCCCGCCCTGATGTTCTCCCAGGGCGTCAGTGTGGCGGGCACCCAGGTCACGGCGCTGGCCCTGCCCACGCTGGCGATCCTCCTGCTGGACGCCGGGCCGCTGGCGGCCTCGCTGGTCTTCGCCCTGGAGTACGGGATCCAGGGGTTGACCGGGCCGTTCGCCGGGGTGCTGGTCGACCGGGTCGCCTCCCGCCGGCGTCTGCTGATCGCGGTGGACGCCGTCCAGCTGCTGCTGATCGCCACCGTCCCGCTGGCCCACGCCGCCGGTGCGCTGACACTGGCCCAGCTGTGCGCGGTCGCGGCCGTCTCCGGTGCGCTGGGCGGGGTCTCCGCCATCGCGGTGCCGACCGTGGTGGCGGACTTCGTGCCCAGGGGCGGCCTGGTGGCGGTCAACGCCAAGCTGGCCGGGGCCCGTTCGGTCGGCCAGATCGCCGGGCCCGGGCTGGCGGCCGCCCTGGTGCAGGCGGTGGGCGCGTCCGCCGCGATGGTGGCGGACGCGGTCAGCTACGGGCTGTCCGCGCTGGCCATGAGCCTCCTCCGGCTCCGGCGGGACGAGGAGCGGGAGCGGTCGGCCGCGCGCCCCGGGATCGCCGAGTCACTGCGGGAGGGGATCGACGTCCTGCGTGACCAGCCGCTGCTGGCTCGGCTCGCCGTCGCCGCGGCTGCCCTCAACCTCGGCGGGGCCGGGCTCGGCGGCCTCTTCGCGTACTTCGCCTACCAGGTCGTCGACCTGGGCCCCGGTGAACTCGGGCTGACCCAGGGCGTCTACAGCATCGCCGCGGTGACGGCCGTGTCCACCGGCAAGCGGGTCATCCGGCGTGTCGGCCTGACCAGGGTGGTCCCGGTCTTCGGCCCGCTCGCCGCCGGCGCCCTGTTCCTGATCCCGCTGGCCTCGTTCGGGGCCGCGCTCCCGGTGCTGATCGCCTACCAGCTGGTGTTCGGCTTCTGCGCGACGGTCTGGGGCGTCAGTTGGGTGACCCTGCAGCAACAGCTCTCCCCGACCCGGCAGTTGGGGAGGGTGCTGGGGCTGTCCCGGTCGGTCGGCCAACTCGTCGTGCCGGTCGGCGCGTTGTTGGGCGGCGCACTGGCCGGTGCGGTCGGCACCACCGGGGCGCTGGCGGTCTTCGCCTCGATCGCCCTGGCCGGCACCCTCACGGTGGTCGCCACCCGACCCCGGCCGGTCCTGCCCGGGGCCAGTGGGGCGTGAGCTGCCCGAAGGGTGGTCCGTGTACGGTGGTCCGGTGGGTAGTCTGCGCCCATGTCCTCTCCCGCCGCGCTCGGCCTCCCCACCCGCCTGGGCGGCGACCCGAACAGGGTCGCCCTGGTCATCCCCGGCACCGGCTACTCGCCAGCCCGCCCGCTGCTGCACTTCGCCGGAGCCGTCCTCCAGCGGCACGGCTGGACGGTCCAGGAGCTGTGGTGGCAACTCCCCGATGAGTTCCTCGAGTTCGCGATGGGCGACCGGATCGCCTGGGTCGAGCGACAGGTCGCCGAGGCCGTCGACGCAGAACACGGCGCCTGCCGACTCCTGGTCGGCAAGTCACTCGGCAGCTTCGCCGCCGGCCTCGCCGCCGACCGGAACCTCGCGGCCGCCTGGCTGACCCCCGTACTGACCCTCGACCACGTGACCCGAGCCCTCCACCGCGCCTCGGCCCCGACCCTCCTGATCGGCGGGGGCGTCGACGGACTGTGGAACCGGGCCGCCGCCGACTCCACCGGCCACCAGGTCCTGGAGCTCCCCGCCGCCGACCATGGCCTCGAACTGCCCCGCGACCCGCTCGGCTCGGTCGACACCCTGCGCGAGGTCGTCGCACGACTGGACGGCTTCATCGGCTCGCTGGCGCCCGGTGACGGGCCGACGCCGCGCTGATGGCTGCTACGCGGGACTTCCGCCGGGCGCGGCGCCCGGCACCGAGCCCGGCACGGTGATCGGCAGATCGCGTTCGTCGGCCGGTTCGGCGAGGCGCTTGTCGTAGGTGACGAAGGCGGTGAGCGCGTGTTCCAGGTGCTCGGCTGGCGAGGTGAACGGCGTCGCGCGTGCGCAGGTGCCGGGTGGGGAGGCGGCTGGTGGCCCGGACCGTGCGGCGACTGTGAGCAGTGTGTGTCGGTTCCACCCTCATGAGCGTCATCCCCTCCCGGGAAGCCGGTCGGCCGCTGGCCCGACGGGCTGCACGCGCGGAGCGGGGACACGGGAGTAGACGGCCCCGCGATCGGGTGGTACCGATCGCGGGGCCGATCGCCGTCGCCCGTGGCCCGTGGGCCCGGGGGCTCAGCCGATGGAGCGGGGCAGGCGGGTGGTCAGGTACAGCACGGTGAAGGAACCGAGCAGCTGGATGCCCAGGCACAGGGCGAGCGCGCGGCCCATGCCGAGGCTGGGGGAGAGGGAGAGGTAGAGGGTGCCGAGGGTGGCGACGCCGAGGGCGAGGCTGGACTGCTGGCTGGTGGCGAGGACGCCGCTGCCGACGCCGGCCCGGGCGGCGGGCACCTTGGAGAGGACGACCCGGAACAGCGGGGTGCCGATCAGGCCCTGGCCGATGCCCGCGAGGGCGACGCCGGGGGCCATCCGCAGCGGGGAGAAGTGGTCCGCGTCGGCGAGGACGGTCAGCGCGATGGTGGCGAGGCCGACGGCCTGGACGACGGCGCCGGCGCTGAGCACCCGGCTGCCCCAGCGGCCGATCAGCCGCGGACCGGAGAGCGAGGCGGTGAAGTAGCCGACGGCCATCGGGACGAGCGCCCAGCCGGCCGCGACAACGCCGAGCCGGAGGCCCTGCTGGAGGGCGACGGCGATGATGAACATGAAGCCGCCGAAGCCCGCGAAGTAGGGGACGGCGATGCCGAGGCCGCGCCGCATCTCAGGGATCCGCAGCAGGGTGGGCGGCACCAGCGGGACGGCTCCGCGCTGTTCGGCGCGCCGCTCGACCTGCGCGAAGGCGGCGGCGAACACCGGGAACAGGGCGAGCAGCACCCAGGACCAGAGCGGCCAGCCCGCCGCGCGGCCCTCCATCAGCGGAACGAGCAGGGAGAGCAGGGTGGCGGTGAGCAGGGCGGTGCCGGGCACGTCCACCGCGGCGGCCTGGGTGGCCCGGCTCTCCGGCACGTACCTGATGGCGAGGAGGACGGCGAGCAGCGCGAACGGCACGTTCAGCAGGAAGACCGAACGCCAGCCGGTGCCGAACAGGTCGGCGGCGACCAGCATCCCGCCGAGCACCTGCCCGATCACCACGGAGATGCCGCCGACCGCGCCGTAGACGCTGAGCGCGCGGCCGCGCCGGGCGCCGTCGGTGGCGGCGGTGATGGTGCCGAGCACCTGCGGGATCAGCAGGGCGGCCGAGGCGCCCTGGGCGGCCCGGGCGGCGACCAGGGACCACGCGTCGGGGGCGAGTCCGCAGGCCAGCGAGGTGAGGGCGAAGGCGGCGGCGCCGACGACGAAGAGCCGGCGGCGGCCGAAGATGTCGCCGAGCCGCCCGCCGAGGACGAGCAGGACGGCGAAGGCGATGCCGTAGCCGGCGGCGACGAGTTCCAGGACGGCGGGTCCGGCGGCCAGGTCCTTGTCGATGGTGGGCAGGGCGACGTTGACGATGAAGAAGTCGAGCATCGGCAGGAACGCGCCGAGCAGGACGGTGACCAGTCCGGCGGTGCCGAGGGTGGGGGTGGGAGGAGCGGCTGCGGGGGCGGTCCGGGTCGGGGCCTGGGCGACGGCGAGTTGTTGAGTCACGGGTCATACGATCCGCGGCTTCGTACCCTGGTACCAGAGTGTGGTTATCCAGGTATAAGAAGTACCTGGCAACAGGCTGCGGAGTGCCGCATGCTGGGGAGCATGAGCCTGATGACCCCGGCCGCGCAAGCCCGTCCCGCTCCCGCCGGACCGCGCCGCGGCACCCCCGACGAGGCCCGCCGGCACGACCTGGCGGCGTTCCTGCGCAGCCGCCGCGAGCGCATCGCGCCCGAGCAGGTGGGCCTGCCGATGACCGGCCGCCGACGCACCCCGGGGCTGCGCCGCGAGGAGGTGGCGCAGCTGGCCGCCGTCGGGGTGACCTGGTACACGTGGCTGGAACAGGGGCGGGACATCCAGGTGTCCGCCCAGGTGCTGGACGCGGTGGCCCGGGCGCTGCTGCTGGACCCGAGCGAGCGGACGCACCTGTTCACCCTGGCCGGCGCGGATGACCCGGCGCCGGTGACGGAGTGTCCGTCGGTGACCCCGAGCGTGCGCCTGGTGCTGGAGCAGCTGGCGCCGTACCCCGCCGCGGTGGTCAACTCCCGCTACGACATCCTGGCGCACAACGCGCCGTACACCGCGCTGGTCGGCGACCTCGGTGAACTGCCGGTCGAGGAGCGGAACCTGATGTGGCTGGCGTTCACCCCCTCGCGCTTCCGCGATGTGCTGATCGACTACCGGACGGAACGGATCGGCATGGTGGCCCGGTTCCGCGCCGCGATGGCCGACCACTCGGCCGAGCCGGCCTGGAAGGCGCTGCTGGCCCGGCTGCGCAAGGCCTCGCCGGACTTCGAGGAGGAGTGGCAGCGGCACGAGGTGATGGGGCCGGGCAACGGGATCAAGCGCTTCCTGGTACCGGGCGTGGGCCTGCTGCGCTGCAGCTACACCAACTTCTGGCTCGGCCCCCGGCTCGGGACACGCATGATCAACTACACCCCGCTGGACGAGGAGACCCGCGCCCTGATGGACAAGCTCCCGGCTCGGCGTTAGCCGCGTCGTCGGCCACGGGGTCAGCCGCGTATCGCCTCGCGCCCGAGCAGCACGCACACCGCCGCCAGCGGCAGTTCGACGCAGCAGGCCATCACCAGCGCGGCGAGCACCGCGTGCCCCGGCCCGGCGCAGGCGATGTCGGCCAGCGCGTCCCCGGCCAGAAGCAGTGCCACCGCCCCGCCCAGCCAGGGGGCGGCGGCACTGCGCCGGCGCAGTAGCGAGTCCAGCGACAGCAGGGCGGCGAACTCCGCGAGGTCCAGCACCACCCACGGGGTCTCGTGGTTGACGGCCAGGACCGTCAGCCAGGGCAGCAGCCCCAGGGCCGCCAGCCGGGGCAGTCGCCGGAACCGCTCCGGCAGCGCGAGCGCCGGAGCGCCGGAGACGACGGCCGTGGTCATGCCGCACCCCCGACCGCGCCCGCCCGCCGCACCCGGCGCCGCACCCGCACCCGCTGCAGCGCCAGCCGCTCGGCGGCGCCGCCCGCCGGGTGCTCGACCAGCACCGCGTCGTACGGCCCCTCGGCCCAGGCCAGCCAGAACACCCCGGCCACCGTGACCACCTCGCCCGCCGCCGCCCGGACCGTACGGAACGGCCGCCACCCGCCGGTGAACAGCACCGAGGGAGCCGCGCCGTCGGCGGGCAGCCGCCCCCAGGCGAGCGCGTGCGAGCGGCGCCCGGCGGACGGGCTGCGCCGCGCGCCGCGCAGCAGCTGCGGCGCGAGCCGGCCGGCGACCAGGACGTCGGCCAGCTCGCCGTGCTGGTACAGCTCCAGCGCGGCCCGGCCGCGGCCGGAGCCGACGCTGCGGACCGACCAGGGCCCCGCCCCGGTGGGCAGCGTCCCCTCCGGCCCCGGCGCCGGGCGGAGCGCGCCCCCGGGAACACCCCCGTGGTCCCCGGGGACGGGCCGCCCGTGCGGCGGAGTGGCGGAGTGCGATGCAGTGCTCGTCATGCCCCCCAGCCTTCCGTCGCGAGGGGGCCCTTGTCGGTGGTGCTCCACACCGAATCGGGGGTGTATCCAGCTACACCCCCTTCGGGCACCCCTCTTCATGGCGGTGCTTGATCGTCACGCCCTACGCTGTCCGCCATGTCCTTCAGCCCCTCCACCACGTGGCGCCGAGCGCTCGTCAGGAGCCTGCGGCGTCCTCCGTGGTCGCCGGAGGCCTGGCGGGACACGCGCTTCATAGCCGCCGGGATACCCCTGGCCCTGCCCGTCTGGGGGGCCGTCACCACGTCGTCGCTGCTGTTCCCGGTCCTCGCCGTCGTGCTGCTCTGCACGCGCTGGCTCACCGGTGTCCAGCGCGGCCGGCTGCGCGCCCTGTACGGGGTGGAGGTGCCGCCCCCCGGCACGCCCGCGACGGTGCGGCTGCGCCGGCTGCGGATCGGCCTGAGCTGGCGTCAGATCGTCTACCACGCGCTGGTCGGGCCGGCCCTGGCGGTCGGCGCGCTGGCCGTCGTCTACCTCTGGGGCGTCGCCCTGGTGCTGGCCACCCTGTACGCGTGGGTGTGGCTGATGCCGCTCGAAACCGGGCTGCGCAGCCAGCTGGCCGGCCTGGACGTGGCACTCACGCTGGTCGGTGTGCTGCTGCTGGTGGTGACGCCCTGGCTGGCGACGCTGACCGCCTGGCTGGAGGTCCGCTCGGTGCGGGTCCTGCTCGGGCCCAACCGGGCCGAGGCGCTGGAGCGCCGGGTCGAGGAGATCGCCGAGTCCCGCGCCGGTCTGGTCGACGCGGTGGACGCCGAGCGCCGCCGGATCGAGCGCGACCTGCACGACGGCGCCCAGCAGCGACTCACCTCGCTCGCGATGAACCTCGGTCTGGCCCGGCGCACCCTCAAGGACTGCCCGCCCGACGCCATGCAGGTGATCGTCGCCGCGCACGAGGAGGCGCAGGCGGCCATCGACGAGCTGCGCGACCTGGTCCGCGGCCTGCACCCCGCCGTGCTGGAGGACCGCGGCCTGGACGCGGCGCTGTCCGGCATCGCCGCCCGCGCCCCGCTGCCGGTCCGGCTGGACGTCGACCTGACCGAGCGGATCGCCCCCACCGTCGAGGCGGTCGCCTACTTCACCGTCTCCGAGGCGCTCACCAACGTCGCCAAGCACGCGCGCGCCTCCGTCGTCGACGTGTCCGTGCGGACGGCCGGCGGCAGGCTGCGCCTGGTCGTCAGCGACGACGGCGTCGGCGGCGCCGACGCCTCACGCGGCACCGGGCTGACCGGTCTGCGCAAGCGCGCCGCCTCGGTCGACGGCGCGCTGTCCGTTCTGAGCCCCCTCGGGGGCCCCACCACCATCACCGTGGAGTTGCCGTGCGCGCTGTGATCGCCGAGGACTCGGTCCTGCTCAGGGTCGGCCTGGTCAAGGTCCTGGAGGCGGTGGACTTCGAGGTGGTGGCCGCCGTCGGGGACGCCGACGAACTGCTGGCCGCCGTCGAGGAGCACCACCCCGACGTGGTGGTCGCGGACGTCCGGATGCCCCCGGGCTTCACCGACGAAGGCGTCAAGGCCGCGATGATCATCCGCCGGCAGTGGCCGGAGGTCGCGGTGCTGCTGCTCTCCCAGTTCGTGGAGGAGCGCTACGCCGCCGACCTGCTGGCCACCAACACCAGCGGCGTGGGCTACCTGCTCAAGCAGCGGGTGGCCAATGTGGACGACTTCCTCGACGCCCTGCAGCGGGTCGCCGGGGGCGGCACCGCGCTGGACCCGGAGGTGGTGGCCCAGCTGCTGGTGCGCCGCAAGCAGGACCCGCTAGAGAAACTGACCCCGCGCGAGCGGGACGTCCTCGCGCTGATGGCGGAGGGCCGGTCCAACGCGGCCATAGCGGCCGCCCTGGTGGTCAGCGACAGCGCGGTGGCCAAGCACATCAACTCGATCTTCACCAAGCTGGACCTGCCGCCGGCGGACGACAGCCACCGCCGGGTGATGGCGGTGCTGCGCTTCCTGGAGGTCGCGTGAGCGCCCGGGCCGTCAGGGCGTGGCGACTCACGGGGGTCCTCACCGTCGTGTCCGTGGTGGTCATGGGCGGGGCGCAGACCCTGGCCCTGGTGGCCCGGCAGGACCGGACCGAGCAGGAGACGTACACGGCCGCCGTCCACCGGCTGCGGCTCTCCACCGGCAGCGCGGCGGTGAAGATCACGGCGGGCGCGGAGAACCGGGTCGTCATGCGCAAGAACCTCGACTGGACGGTCTCCGAGCCGCAGGTGCGCGCCGACATCGCCGGCGACACGATGACCGTCGGCGTGACCTGCCGGCGTTCCCTGCCCTTCTACAACTGCGGTGCCTCGATCGAGCTGGAGGTGCCGGCCGGCACCGAGGTCACCGGCTCGGTGACCTCGGGCGCGGTCGAGGTGCGGGACCTCACCGGAGAGGTACGGCTGGACGGAACCTCGGGGGAGATCAGCCTGCTTCGGCTGACCGGACCGGTGCACGCGCACGCCACCTCGGGACAGGTGCGGGGGGAGGAGCTCGCCTCGGCCCGGGTGGACGTCGCGAGCACCTCCGGGGCGGTCGACCTGACCTTCGCGTCGGCGCCGCACGACGTCACGCTGAGCACCGTCTCCGGCGCGGTGACCGTGTCCGTGCCGAAGGACAGCCGCTACCGGATCAACAGCCGGACCGGCTCGGGCGAGAGCGACATCGACGCGGCCCTGGGCGACGCGGCGAGCAGCAACACCCTGGAGGCCGACGTCGGCTCGGGCTCACTGCGGATCGGCTACCGCTCCCCCGCCGGATAGGGCCGCTCACCCGGGTGGGGGACAATGGAGAGTCCCGTCCCCCTACCCGAGGTCAGCCGCGCATGACAGCCACGCCCGCACCCCCCGCGCCCGAGACCGAGTTCGCGCCGCTGGACATCGGCCCGATCCGGGTCTGGCCGCCCGTCGTGCTGGCGCCGATGGCCGGCATCACCAACGCCCCGTTCCGCACCCTGTGCCGGGAGCAGAGCGGCGGCAAGGGGCTGTACGTCTCGGAGATGATCACCACCCGGGCCCTGGTCGAGCGCAACGCCAAGACCATGCAGCTGATCAAGTTCGACCCGAGCGAGAAGCCGCGCTCGATCCAGCTGTACGGGGTGGACCCGGTGACCGTCGGCAAGGCGGCCCGGATGATCGCGGACGAGGGCCTGGCCGACCACATCGACCTCAACTTCGGCTGCCCCGTCCCCAAGGTGACCCGCAAGGGCGGCGGCTCGGCGCTGCCGTACAAGCGCAACCTGCTGCGCGAGATCCTGCGCGAGGCCGTCGCCAACGCCGGCGACCTGCCGGTGACCATGAAGATGCGCAAGGGCATCGACGACGACCACCTCACCTACCTGGACGCTGGCCGGATCGGCGCCGAGGAGGGCGTGGCCGCGATCGCCCTGCACGGCCGCACCGCCGCCCAGCACTACGGGGGGACGGCCGACTGGTCGGCCATCGCCCGGCTGCGCGAGGCCGTCCCGGCTCACGTGCCGGTGCTGGGCAACGGGGACATCTGGTCGGCCGACGACGCGCTGCGGATGATGCGCGGGACCGGCTGCGACGGCGTCGTGGTGGGCCGCGGCTGCCTGGGCCGGCCGTGGCTGTTCAAGGACCTGGTGTCGATCTTCGAGGGCGACGTCGACTACGCCCGTCCCGACTTCGGCTACGTGGCCCGGGCGATGGTGCGCCACGCCCAGCTGCTCGGTGAGTGGCTGGGGGACGAGACGCGTGGCGTCATCGACTTCCGCAAGCACGTCGCCTGGTACACCAAGGGCTTCTCGGTCGGCTCCGAGCTGCGGGTGAGGCTCGCGAACTCCTCCTCGCTGACCGAGCTGGCCGAAACCCTCGCCCAGGTGGAGCAGACCCAGACCTGGCCGATCGGCGCGGACGGCCCGCGCGGGCGCACCAGCGGCAACGGCCGGGTCGTCCTGCCCGAGGGCTGGTTGGACGATCCGTACGACTGCGCCCGCCCGGGCGAGGATGCCGAATCGGACACTTCTGGCGGATGATCTGTCCGTAGTGGCGAAATAGGCCCGTCGGGGCCACTGGCCACCTGGTCGCAGCCCTCTTGTCCACTCTGGACAGGAGGGCTCCTTTTCGGCGCCGACGCGTCACTCGGTGAGCACGTTCCTGGACGCAGTGCGACGATTGGCGCAGGCGTTCTACGTTCGAGCCGCGGGAGGGGCTGGTGACGCTTGCCACACGCGGGCGAGGCTGACGGCGGGTCAGTGGACGAAATGGACAGGTGGAGCGTGAATCGCTTCCCGAAGCCGGTTCGACGCGGATCGGCCGATCCGGTTGCAGGAAATCAAGTCGGGGCAACGCGAGCGACCCACGGCCGCTACCCAGCGTCCGGATCGGGCGATCTTCCCGTTTCCCCGCATTCAAGACTTGAACGCATTCTCGCGTCAGGGGGACGATTTCGCCAACAGAGGTGAACGCCTTTACGCGCATTCGATCTAGCGGGTTACCCCTCGGTACCGGCCTCGTGTGGCCTATTCAGGGCAGAGAAGTGCCTTCGAAATGGGTATGTTCTCCGGCGTCAGGGCAACCGCGTACGAGGAGACCGACCCGTGCCGTCCCAGCAGAAGTTTGTTTACTCCTTCACCGAAGGAAACAAGGACCTCAAGGATCTTCTTGGCGGCAAGGGCGCGAACCTGGCCGAGATGACCAACCTGGGGCTCCCCGTCCCCCCCGGGTTCACCATCACCACCGAGGCCTGCAAGGTCTTCCTGGAGACGGGTAGCGAGCCCACCTCGCTGCACGAGGAGATCAGCGCCCACCTGGACGCCCTCGAACAGGAGATGGGCAAGAAGCTCGGCCAGGCCGACAACCCGCTCCTGGTCTCCGTCCGTTCCGGTGCCAAGTTCTCCATGCCCGGCATGATGGACACCGTCCTCAACATCGGCCTCTCCGACGTCTCGGTGACCGGCCTCGCCGCCCAGTCGGGCAACGAGCGCTTCGCCTGGGACTCCTACCGCCGCCTGGTCCAGATGTTCGGCAAGACCGTGCTGGGCGTCGACGGCGAGCTGTTCGAGGAGGCCCTCGACGAGGCCAAGCATGCCAAGGGCACCGTCAACGACCTGGACCTGGACGCTTCCGACCTCCGGGACCTGGTCGAGGTGTTCAAGGGCATCGTCGAGCGCGAGACCGGCCGGGCCTTCCCGCAGGACCCGCGCGAGCAGATGGACCTCGCCATCCACGCCGTCTTCCACTCCTGGAACGGCGACCGCGCCCGGCTGTACCGCCGCCAGGAGCGCATCCCGAACGACCTGGGCACCGCGGTCAACGTCTGCACCATGGTCTTCGGCAACCTCGGCGAGGACTCCGGCACCGGCGTCGCCTTCACCCGTGACCCCTCCACCGGCACCCAGGGCGTCTACGGCGACTACCTGTCCAACGCCCAGGGCGAGGACGTCGTCGCCGGCATCCGCAACACGCTGCAGCTGTCCGAGCTGGAGAAGCTCGACAAGAAGTCGTACGACGAGCTGATGGCGATCATGCAGACGCTGGAGAACCACTACCGCGACCTCTGCGACATCGAGTTCACCATCGAGCGCGGCAAGCTCTGGATGCTGCAGACCCGCGTCGGCAAGCGCACCGCCGCGGCCGCCTTCCGGATCGCCGTCCAGCTGGTCGACCAGGGCCTGATCGACCTGGACGAGGCCCTGATGCGCGTCACCGGCGGCCAGCTGGCCCAGCTGATGTTCCCGCGCTTCGCCCCGACCGCCGAGTCCAAGCAGATCGGCTGGGGCCTGGCCGCCTCGCCCGGTGCCGCGATCGGCAAGGTCGTCTTCGACTCCTACACCGCCGTCAAGTGGTCCCGCTCCGGCGAGAAGGTCATCCTGGTCCGCCGCGAGACCAACCCGGACGACCTGGACGGCATGATCGCCGCCGAGGGCATCCTCACCTCGCGCGGCGGCAAGACCTCGCACGCCGCCGTCGTCGCCCGCGGCATGGGCAAGACCTGTGTCTGCGGCGCCGAGGAGCTGGAGGTCGACACCAAGGGCCGCAAGTTCACCACCGCCGACGGCCTGGTGGTCCACGAGGGCGACGTCGTCTCGATCGACGGCGCCAGCGGCAAGGTCTACCTCGGCGAGGTGCCGGTGCTGCCGTCCCCCGTGGTCGAGTACTTCGAGGGCACCCTGCACGCCGGCGCGGACGTCCAGGGCGGGCTGGTCCAGGCCGTCCACCGGCTGATGTCGCACGCCGACGGCCGCCGCCGCCTCGCGGTGCGCGCCAACGCCGACAACGCCGAGGACGGCTCGCGCGCCCGCCGCTACGGCGCCCAGGGCATCGGCCTGTGCCGCACCGAGCACATGTTCCTCGGTGAGGAGCGCCGCAAGGAGGTCGAGCACCTGATCCTCGCGGACAACGACAAGGACCGCGAGCTCGCCCTCTCCACCCTGCTGCCGCTGCAGAAGGGCGACTTCCTGGAGCTCTTCCAGGCGATGGACGGCCTGCCCGTCACCGTCCGCCTGCTCGACCCGCCGCTGCACGAGTTCCTGCCCGACATCACCGAGCTGTCGGTGCGCGTCGCCCTCGCCGAGGCCCGCAAGGACCCGAACGAGAACGACCTGCGCCTGCTCCAGGCGGTGCACAAGCTGCACGAGCAGAACCCGATGCTGGGCCTGCGCGGCGTGCGCCTCGGCCTGGTCATCCCCGGCCTGTTCGGCATGCAGGTCCGGGCCATCGCCGAGGCCGCCGCCGAGCGCAAGCTGGCCGGCGGGGACCCGCGCCCCGAGGTAATGATCCCGCTGGTCGGCACCGTCCAGGAGCTGGAGCTGGTCCGCGACGAGTGCGAGCGGGTGCTCGCCGAGGTCGCCCAGTCCACCGGCGTCAAGCTGGACATCAAGCTCGGCACCATGATCGAGCTGCCGCGCGCCGCGGTGACCGCCGGTCAGATCGCCGAGGCCGCGGAGTTCTTCTCCTTCGGCACCAACGACCTGACCCAGACGGTCTGGGGCTTCTCCCGGGACGACGTGGAGGCCTCGTTCTTCACCGCCTACCTGGAGAAGGGCATCTTCGGGGTCTCCCCCTTCGAGACCATCGACCGCGACGGCGTCGGCTCGCTCGTCAAGCACGCCGTCGAGGCCGGCCGGGCCACCCGCCCCGACCTCAAGCTCGGCGTCTGCGGCGAGCACGGCGGTGACCCGGACTCGGTCCACTTCTTCCACGAGGTGGGGCTGGACTACGTCTCCTGCTCCCCCTTCCGCATCCCGGTGGCGCGCCTGGAGGCAGGCCGCGCCGCCATCGAGTCGGCGGGCAGCGACTCGCGCTGAGAGGGTAGGCATCCCCTACTCACGCGCGGGTACGACTGACCGCTTCCCCTCCCGTCGGGAGGGCGTACACCGGAGCTCGGCGCAGGAGAACCGGCGTACGTGACACGGCCGGGCGGGAACGGACAACGGCGTCCGTTCCCGCCCGGCCGTACGTCGTTGTGGCGTCCGTCATGTGGGTGACGCGGCCGTCCGGGCCCGGGCGCCTGCCAAGCTGGACCGCATGACCAGAAGCAAGAGCCCGCTCGTCGTCGTGGCCGTCCTGATCCTGGCCGTGCTCGCCGGGGTCGGGTACCTGCTCGCCGGCCAGGGCGGCGGCAGCCACCCCAAGGCCGCCGCGAGCTCCACCGCCGCCGCGGGCACCTCGGCCCCCAAGCCGTCCGCACCGGCCGGAGGCCCCTCGGCCCCGAACCCGCCGAGCGGCACCTGGGTGCCCGCGGACCCGGCGCTGGCCGACGTCTGCCGCACCAAGCTGCCCAGCCAGGCCCAGGACACCCTCGCCCTGATCGCCAAGAACGGCCCCTACCCGTACAACCGGGACGGCATCGTCTTCGAGAACCGCGAGAGCCGCCTGCCGAAGAAGGGCAACGGCTACTACCACGAGTTCACCGTGCTCACCCCGGGCTCCAACGACCGCGGCACCCGACGGGTCGTCACCGGCAGCGCCGGCGAGCAGTACTGGTCCCCGGACCACTACGCGACCTTCCAGGAGATCGACCCGCGCTGCTGAGCCCGCGGTCCTGCCTCCTGCTCCCCGGGCCTGCCCGGTCTCCGGGCCCCGGCACCGCCCGGCCGAGTCCTCGACACCGCCCCCGCCCCGTCGGCCCCCCCGGGATTCCCGGCCCCCGTCTCCCCTTCGCGGAGCGGGGGCCGCGCCGTGTCCCGGCGGTGGACCGGCCGGGTACGTGACGGTGAAGAAGGGGTATGCCGGCAAGCGCCCGCGCACCTGGCTCGCCGCCACCCGGGAGGGCCGCGCCGCACTCGCCGCTCATCTCGCCGAGCTCCAGCGGCTGGTCGCCGCGGCCGAGGCCGCCGGGGCCCGACACGGCTGACCCGTCGGCGGGTTCACCGTGCCCGCCGCCAGCTGATCCGCCCGTGCGGGCCGTGCGGACCGGTGGTCACCAGGGCGGTCAGCCCGTGCAGCACCGGAGCCGGGTCGCGCCGCAGCTGGACCGGAGTGGTGCGGACCACCGGCAGGCCCGCGGCGGTCAGCCGGTTGGCGCGGGCCAGGCCGCGTTCGTGGTCGGCCGGGCGCAGGTGGTAGGCGCGGGAGTCGATCTCCAGGGCCACGCAGGCGTGCGGCCAGTAGGCGTCCGGCACGGCGAGGAACCGGCCGTCCAGGAAGAGCACCGGGTTCCACAGCGGCTCCGGCAGGCCCGCGTGGGCGAGCACCTCGCGGGCCTCGCCCTCCACCACCGAGCGCACCCCGGCGGTCAGGTCCTCCACCACCCGGGCCACCTGCGGCAGTGCCAGCGCCCCCGGCCGGGCCAGCAACTGGTCCAGGAGTTCGCCGAGTTCGCAGTGCCGGCGCTGCACCGCCTCGGCACACAGCGCCCGGAACCGGCGCTGCCCGCTCTCCTGCGGCGCCACGTCCGCCAGCGCCCGCGCGACGGTGGCGCTCCACAGCCCGTCGTCCCGCTGGAAGCCGCCCGGCATCGCCCCGGACGCCCGGCGCACCCGGACGAACTCCCGGTCGCCGACCCGGCGTTGGGTCGGGATCAGCACGTCGACCTCGGCCAGGTCGGCCGGGTGCCCGGCACTCGGCAGCCCGGCCTCCGCCAGCACGGTGAGCCCGGTCAGCAGCACCTCCCCGGGCTGCGGGTGCCGCCCCTTCGGACTCGCGTACGCCAGGGCGGCCCTGAGCCTCTGATGCACCGTCAATCTCCCGCTCTGCAGGAAGATCACCCGCGGCAGCACCTGCTGCCAGGGGCCGCCCGGCCGCAGCCGGTGCGCGATCGTGCCGGAGGGCACGCCGAGCCGGCGCAGCTGCGCCCGGGTGGCGATGTGCTGCTGGTCGGCGCCGAGCAGGGCGACGGGGTCGAGCGGGTTCGCGCGGGTCATACCCGGGTGCTGCCCACCCGGATCGGCGGTATGCGGAACATCCCTCGTCAGAGGCCTCCCGGCACGGAGGTTGACGACAAGGAGGTTGACGAGACCGCCGCCGACCGGCTGAGCTGGGCCCCACATGATGACCGAACCCAACGGCCCGGCGCTCGACGCGCTCAACGGCCTATCCGTCGGTGACGCCCTCGGCGCCCAGTTCTTCGTCCCGGAAACCGCCCGGGCCCACTTCACCACCCGCACCGACCCGCCCGGCCCCTGGCCGTGGACCGACGACACCGAGATGGCCTGCTCGGTGTACGCCGCCCAGCGCGAGCGCGGCACCGTCGACACCTTCGACCTCACCCACGCCTTCGCCCTCCGCCACGACTTCGACCGCGGCTACGGCCCGGCCGCCAACCGGATGCTCCGGCTGATCCGCGAGGGCGGCGACGCCGGGGCGCTGGCCGCCGAACCCTTCGACGGCCAGGGCTCGTACGGCAACGGCGCGGCGATGCGGGTCGCTCCGCTGGGAGCGGCGTGCGCGGACGACCTGGACGAGGCCGTCCGGCTGGCGGCCCGCACGGCGGTGATCACCCACACCCATCCGCAGGCCGTGGACGGCGCGATCGCCGTCGCGGTGGCGGCGGCGCTCGCGGTGCGGGCGCGGACCGAGACCGTGACGCCGGAGGGCCTTCTCGGCAGGGTCGCCCACCACACCCCGCTGGGCGCCGTCCGCGACGGCCTGTACGAGGCGATCGCCCTGCTCGCCGAACCGGACCCGCTGGTCGCCGCCGAGGTGCTCGGCAACGGCAGCCGGACCTCCGCCGTCGACACTGTTCCGTACGCCCTGTGGTGCGCCGCCCGGTGGCTGACCGACTACCGGGCGGCCGTCCGGGAGGCGATCGCCGCCGGTGGCGACATGGACACCGTGGCCGCGATCACCGGGGGAGTGGTGGCCGCGCACACCGGCAGCCGCGGCATCCCGGCGAGCTGGGCGGCCGCCCGCGAGCCGCTGCCCACCTGGACGTTCCCGGAGCCGGGCGGCGTCACCGGCGGCCGGGGCCGCGCGGACATGCTGGTTCCGCGCCCGCATCCCGTTCCCGACGTGGAGTGGAGCGACGAGCAGTGGCAGCGCATCCGGGCCGGGAGGCACACGGACGCGCTGGACCACCGCTGGGCGGTGCACACCCGCGAGGGTTCGGTCAGGATCTGCCGCCCCCAGGACGGCCACCCCGTCTGGGAGGTGGCGGTCACCAGGATCCGGGGTGGCTGGCGTCCGGTCTCGGCGGCCGTCGAAACGGGCCACCACCGGTGGTCCGTGCTGCCCACGGACCCCCACGGCCTGACCACACTGAGCTGGATCCTGAGGACCGCCGCAGCCGGTGGACCGGTGCGCCTCAGGCCGTGATCATCAGCTGCCCGGTGCCGCCGCCGCCCTGTCTAAGGCACTCCTGGTTGATCGCCGGATCCGGGGCGCTCGGCGAGGTGGCGGCGGCGATCCGCAGCTCGATGATGTCCCGGACGGCGGGCCACTCGGAGTCCAGGATCGAGTAGAAGGCGGTCGAGCGCACCACCCCGTCCAGCCCGCGCGAGTGCGCCCGGCGGACCCCTTCGGAGGTCGCGCCGAGCCGCTCGATCGCGGCCCGGGAGCGCAGGTTGCGGGCGTCGGCCCGCAGCGAGATCCGCTGCACGCCCCAGGTCTCGAAGGCGTACCGGAGCATCAGCAGCTTGGCCTCGGTGTTGATGCCGGTGCCCTGGGCACGCGGCGAGAGCCAGGTGTTCCCGATCTCGGCGGCGTCCGGGACGGCCGTCGCCGGATCGCCGAACGGCACGCCGGGCGCGGGCGGCCACACCAGCGGGCCCTGCCAGTAGTCGAGTTCCAGGAACCGGGTGGAGCCGACCACCCGGCCGTCGGCGGCACTCACCGTCGCGAACGGCAGCGACCGGCCCGCGGCCTGGTCGGCGAGGGCCCGCGCGACGTAGTCGCGAGCCGCTTCCAGGCCGTGCGGGACGGGGGTGAAGGCGTAGGTCGTACGGTCCTCGGCGCCGGCCTCGGCGATGGCCTCGGCATGGTGTGCGGCGAGGGGCTCCAGCCGCACGGTGCGGCCGGTGAGGGTGACAGGTGCTGGCACGGAACCTTCTGTCCTTCATCGGTCGTAGGGCGCAGTCCGCACCGGGGTGCGGCGCGGGCTGCGGTGGACTGGTTCGCCCCGGCCCGGTTTCCGCCTCCGGGTACCCGTGCGCGCCGGAGGATTCCGGTCGGGCGGGGCGGGGGGCGGCGGCCCGGAACGGGCGGCGCGTGGTGCCGGAACGGACACGGGTCCTCGGACCGGTCCGGCGGGAAGAGCGAGGGGACAGTGTGCGTCCGCGAAATGGCCGAGGAGGAAACGAGAGCGCGAAGGGAAGCAGGCGGCCAGGTGAAGGCAAGATGCGTCGTGGGTGGCTGTCCGAGCAGCGATCCGGGTCGTGGTCGACGGCGTTACGGACGACGTGACGACGACGCGACGATGCGAGGCAGCGAGAGGACGATACCCGCCAGAACGCGGTGCGTCACTTCGCGGCACGCGAATGGCGGCGCGGGCCGCCACCGCGCGCTGCGGATCGGGCTGTTGAACACCCGTGACCAGGGACTTTTCCTTCGGGTGCGATCATGGTCCGGAGCGGTCGGTGACGGCTGCCGGCCGCGTCGTCGGGCGGGTCGCGCGCCGAGCGGTCGGCCGGAACGGGAATTCCGGCGCGCCCCGGCACGCTGGAGAGGACGAGAAGCCGGTCGGATCGGGACGAGCAGGGAACGGGGTTGGGTACGCGGTGCGAGACTTCCAGGCGCTGTACGAGCTGGATGAGCGGGGCGTGGCCGCTGTGGCCGAGGCCAACGCGGAGCTGCGTGACACCGGCGCCGGCCTGGTGCTGCTCCACCACTTCGAGGGATTCATGGACGCCGGCGAGGCCGGCGGCCAGGTGGTGGCCCACCTGCTGGAGACGGGTTCGCCGCAGGTGGTGGCCCGTTTCGACCACGACCGGCTGGTCGACTACCGGGCCCGCCGCCCCGCGATGGTGTTCGACCACGACCACTGGACGGCCTACGACCCGCCGGAGATCCTGCTCCAGCTGGTCCGCGACGCCGCCGGGGCCCCGTTCCTGCTGCTCACCGGCCCCGAGCCGGACGTCGAGTGGGAGCGTTTCGCGCGCGCCGTCCGCGCGCTGGTCGAGCGCTTCGAGGTCCGGCTCAGCCTGGACTTCCACGGCATCCCGATGGGCGTGCCGCACACCCGCCCGGTCGGCCTGACGCCGCACGGCAACCGGCTCGACCTCGCGCCGGGCTACCCGCAGTGGTTCGAGCAGGCGCAGGTCCCGGGCAGCGCCCAGGCGCTGCTGGAGTACCGGCTGGCCGAGGCCGGGCACGACGTGCTGGGCTTCGCCGTGCACGTCCCGCACTACGTGGCGCGTTCCGCCTACCCGGCCGCCGCCGTGCTGATCCTGGAGGCGGTGCAGTCCGCGACCGGCCTCGTCCTGCCCGGCACCCGGCTGCGCGAGCGGGTCGGCGAGGTGTACGCCGACATCGAGGAGCAGCTGGCCCAGGGGGACGGCGAGTTGCGCGTGGCGATCCGCGGCATGGAGGGCCAGTACGACGCGGTGGCGGGCGCCGAGGGCCGGGAGAGCCTGCTGGCCGAGCCGGCGGACCTGCCCTCGGCGGACGAGCTGGGGCGCCGCTTCGAGGAGTTCCTGGCCGAGCACGAGCGCGGCGCGGAGTAGCGGGCCCCGGTCCTCCCCGAAGAGGCACGGCGCCGGCGGGAGTCATCGGCGCCGCCCGTACGTTGGACTCGGCGGTGCCCGGGGGACGGGCCGCCGCAGGGAGCTGCCCGTGACTCGCGCCCCGGGGGGATGCCATGCCGAGGACCACACGCCCGACCGTCGTCGTGACGGCCGGGCTCGCCGCCCTGCTGCTGGCCGGACTGGCCGGGTGCAGCGGCGGGAGCGGTTCGGACGGTTCCGAGGGCTCGGACCGGGGCTTCGCGGGCGCGCTGCCCGGGCGGGCCCCTGCCGCCGCCACCCCGACGCCGACCCCCACCCCGCCCAGCGGCCCGTACGTGGCCCTCGGCGACTCCTACACCGCCGGGCCGAAGATCGATCCGCAGGTCGGCGAACCGGGCGGCTGCGGCCGCTCCGGGGTCAACTACCCCTCGCTGGTGGCGAAGGCGCTCGCCCTGGCGCCCGGGCAGTTCCGGGACGTCAGCTGCAGCGGCGCCCGCACCGGGGACCTGAAAACCGCGCAGAAGACCGACGACGGCTCCAACCCGGCCCAGCTGGACGCGCTGACCCCGGACACCCGGCTGGTCACCCTGGGCATCGGCGGCAACGACGCGGGCTTCATGCAGGTCGTCACCGAGTGCGCCCGGGACACCCTGGTGGGCGCGGTCAAGGACCTGGTCGGCGAGCAGACCTCGGCAGCGCCCTGCCGGGAGCACTACGCCTCGGGCGGCTCCGACCAACTGCAGGCCCGGGTGGACGAGGCCGGCGGCAAGGTCGCCGACGTCCTCCGGGAGATCAGGCGCCGCTCCCCGCAGGCCCGGGTGTACGTGGTCGGCTACCCGGCGCTGCTCCCGGCCGACCCGGTGAGCTGCCGGCCGGTGCTGGGCACCACGGTCGCGGCGGCGGACCTCGGCTTCCTCGCCGAGAAGGAGCAGCAGCTCAACGGGATGCTCAAGCAGCGCGCCGAGGCCGCCGGGGCGGTGTTCGTGGACACCGCCGGGCCCTCGGCCGGGCACGACATGTGCGCGGGGGAGGGCTCGCGCTGGATCGAGCCGCCCTTCCCGGCCCACGGGCTCACCCCGGTCCACCCCAACGCCGGGGGCGAGGAGGCGGTGGCCGGCGTCGTGCTGAAGGCCGTCCGGGGCTGACCGGGAGGCTCCGGGACGGGGCCGTGCGAGTACGAGCGGGTCGCGCGGGCGGACACCGGCGCGCCTCCCACGGTTCACGCCCCGGTCCGCGCTCCTTCGCGCGCGGCAGCCCCCGCGTGTCGGGGGTGCGGCGTACCGTGAGCGTCATATGGACGACACCACGCACCGCCTCGCCGCCCCGATCCCGTACGACCACGCCGCCGAGGCCCGCTGGGTCCCCGAGCCGGACAAGCGCCCCGGCCGCACCGCCTTCCAGCGCGACCGCGCCCGGGTGCTGCACTCCGCCGCGCTGCGCCGACTGGCCGGCACCACCCAGGTGGTCGCCCCGATGCGCAGCGACTTCCCCCGCACCCGGCTGACCCACTCGCTCGAATGCGCCCAGGTCGGGCGGGAACTGGGCGCCGCCCTGGGCTGCGACCCGGATCTGGTGGAGACCGGCTGCCTGGCCCACGACATCGGCCACCCCCCCTTCGGCCACACCGGAGAGGAGGCCCTCGACCAGGCCGCCGAGGCCTGCGGCGGCTTCGAGGGCAACGCCCAGTCGCTGCGCATCCTCACCCGGCTCGAACCCAAGCGCTTCGCGCCCCAGGAGGACCAGCCCGCCGCCCGGCTCGCCCCCTGGCCCGGCCGCAGCGTCGGCCTCAACCTGACCAGGGCCGCCCTGGACGCCGCCACCAAGTACCCGTGGACCAAGGGCGCCCACCCCGACGACCCGGCCTCGCCCAAGTACGGCGTCTACGCCGACGACCTGCCGGTCTTCCGCTGGCTGCGGGCCGGCTCGCCGACCGGTCGCAAGTGCTTCGAGGCCACCGTCATGGACTGGTCCGACGACGTGGCCTACTCCACCCACGACGTCGAGGACGGCCTTCAGGCCGGCCACATCGACCCGGCCGCACTGCGCGCCCCCAGCGAGCGCGCCGAACTGTTCAAGGTCGCCGAGCGCTACGCCCCGGACGCCGAGCCGGAGGAGCTGGCCGCCGCGCTGGACCGGCTGCTCGCCCAGGACTGGTGGCCGCAGGCCTACGACGGCACGGCGCGCGCCCGGGCCGGGCTCAAGGACTTCACCAGCCAGCTGATCGGCCGCTTCTGCCTGGCCGCCGAGCAGGCCACCCGGGCCCGCTACGGCCCCGGCCGGCTCACCCGCTACGCCGCCGAGCTGGTGGTGCCGAGGGGGGTCCGGCTGGAGTGCGCGGTCCTCAAGGCGGTCGCGGTCCGCTTCGTGATGATGCGCGACGAGCAGGCCCAGCTGCGGGCCCGCCAGCGGATCGTGATCGCCGAGCTGGCGTACGTCCTGACCCAGCGCGCGCCGGAGGGGCTGGACCCGGTGTTCGCCGCGATGTACCACGAGGCCGAGGACGACCGCGCCGCCCTCCGGACGGTCATCGACCAGATCGCCACCCTCACGGACGCCTCGGCCCTCGCCCTGCACGCCAAACTGGTCGGCGCCGCCTGGGCATAGCCCCCCGGCCGGACCCGGCCCGGACCCCGGCTCGGAACCCCGGCCGCCCCAGTAGACTTCCGGGGTGGCCGGGCGGATCAGGGACGAAGACGTACAGGCGGTGCGCAGCGCACTGCCGATCGACGCGGTGGTCGGCGACTACGTACAGCTGACCAACGGTGGCGGCGGTGAGTACAAGGGCGTCTGCCCCTTCCACGACGAGAAGTCCGCCTCCTTCTACGTCAACCCCGCCAAGGGCGTCTTCCACTGCTTCGGCTGCCAGGAGAACGGCGACACCATCGCCTTCCTGATGAAGATCGAGCACTTCACCTTCGCCGAGGCCGTCGAGCGGATGGCCGCCCAAGCCGGCATCACCCTGCGCTACGAGGAGGGCGGCTACAGCCCCCGCCACCAGCAGGGCGAGCGCACCCGCCTGGTCGAGGCGCACAAGGTCGCGGCGGCCTGGTACCAGGAGCAGCTGGCCTCGCCGGAGGCGGAGATCGGCCGCCGCTTCCTGGCGGAGCGCGGCTTCGACGAGGAGGCCGCCAAGGCCTTCGGCGTCGGCTACGCCCCCGCGGGGTGGGAGCACCTGGTCCGCTTCCTGCGCGGCAAGGGCTTCACCGACAAGGAGATCCTCCAGGGCGGCCTGGCCTCGCAGGGCCAGCGCGGCGGTCTGATCGACCGCTTCCGGGGCCGGCTGGTCTGGCCGATCCGGGACATCGCGGGCGAGGTGGTCGGCTTCGGCGCGCGCCGGCTGCGCGAGGACGACAACGGTCCGAAGTACCTGAACACCCCCGAGACGCCGATCTACAAGAAGTCCCACGTGCTGTACGGGATCGACCTGGCGAAGAAGGAGATCGCCAAGTCGGGCCGCGCGGTGGTGGTCGAGGGCTACACCGACGTGATGGCCTGCCACCTGGCCGGGGTCACGTCGGCGGTGGCCACCTGCGGCACCGCCTTCGCCGAGGACCACATCAAGATCATCCGTCGGCTGCTGATGGACACCTCGCAGTACCGGGGCGAGACGGTCTTCACCTTCGACGGCGACGCGGCCGGCCAGAAGGCCGCCCTGCGCGCCTTCGAGGACGACCAGAAGTTCGCCGCCAAGACCTCCATCGCGGTCAGCCCGGGCGGTATGGACCCCTGCGAGCTGCGGTTGGCCCAGGGCGACGAGGCGGTCCGGCAGCTGATCGACAACCCGGTCCCGCTGTTCGAGTTCGCGCTGAACACGGCGGTGTCGAAGCACCGGGTGGAGACGCCCGAGGGGCAGGCCGCCGCAATGGAGGAGGCGGCCCTGATCGTCGCCAAGATCAAGGACCCGTCGATCCGGCACGGCTACGCGATCCGCCTGGCCGGCATGCTCGGCGTGAACCCCGGCGACGAGCAGTTCGTGGTCCGCCGGATCTCCCAGCTGGCCCGCTGGGAGCGGGAGAAGCAGCAGAACCCCCGCGGCAACGGCCAGCAGCGGCGCACCGAGCAGCCCGTCGCGGCGCCCCGCCCCGCCCGGCCCGCGTTCCGGCTCAACCCGCGCGACCCGGCCCAGTTCGTCGAGCGCGAGCTGCTCAAGCTGGCGCTCCAGCACCCGGACCTGGTCAGCCCGGCCTTCGACCACTACGGCGACGACGAGTTCCCGACCCCGCCGTACACCGCCGTCCGGCAGGCCATCGCCAAGGCCGGCGGCGCCGCCCACGGGGCGACCCTGCCCGACTTCACCGGCGCCGTGCGCGAGGCGGCCCCCGACGACCAGGTGCGCTCGCTGGTGACCGAGCTGACCGTCGAACCGGTGCGCTCGCTCCGCAAGGCGGACGCGGTCTACGCGGGCGAGTTCCTGGTCAAGCTGCGCCTGCTGGCCGTCGACCGCCGGATCACCGAGGTCCGCGGCTACCTCCAGCGGCTCGGCCACCGGGCCGACGCCGAGCAGCTGCACGCGGTGCAGACCGAGCTGTGGCAGCTCCAGCAGTACGGGCAGCAGCTCCGCAGCCGGGGCGCGGCGGCACTCTAGGACTTCCGTGGCGCCGGGGAGCCACCGGAAGTCCTGCGCAGAAAGTCGGCGCACGAGTCTCGGCCACGGAGCGTGGCGTACCCCACACTGGAGGGCGTCCCACCTTCGTACAGCGCGGGTCCGCCAGAGTCGCGCCCGCCCCGAGGGGATGCCCGTGGACCGAGGCCTTGCCGCAGCGACCACCGCCACCAGACGAACCGATCCCGCCGCGCCGCCGGCCCGGGAGCAGGAGACGGACCACGGCCGGGCCGGGGCCGCACCGCCGGACGGCGCGCGGATCCCCGCCCAGGGGCTGCCCGAGGGCCACCCCGACAGCCCGGAGGCGGAGGCCGGGCCCGCGGTCGGGCCTGAGGCCGACGACGGCGGCGACGGTCCGCCCGTACCCGCCGAGGGCGGCGGCCCGGCCGCCGACCTGCTGCGCCAGTACCTGCGCGAGATCGGGCGGATCCGGCTCCTCACCGCCGCGGAGGAGGTCGAGCTGGCCCGCCGGATCGAGGCCGGCCTGTTCGCCGAGGAGCGACTGGACGGCGATCCGCCGCCGCCCGACCCACTGGCCCGCGAGCTGGACACCCTGGTGGTCCTCGGCCGGATCGCCAAGCACCGCCTGATCGAGGCGAACCTGCGCCTGGTGGTCTCCGTCGCCAAGCGCTACGTCGGTCGCGGGCTGACCCTGCTGGACCTGATCCAGGAGGGCAACCTCGGCCTGATCCGGGCGGTGGAGAAGTTCGACTACGCCCGCGGCTACAAGTTCTCGACGTACGCGACCTGGTGGATCCGGCAGGCGATGAGCCGGGCGCTGGCCGACCAGGCCCGGACGATCCGGGTGCCGGTGCACGTGGTCGAACTGATCAACCGGGTGGTCCGGGTGCAGCGCGTCCTGCTGCAGGAACGCGGCCTGGAACCCACCCCGGCCGACATCGCCACCGCCCTGGAACTCACCGAGGCGCGGGTGCGCGAACTGCTCCGGCTGGCCCAGGAGCCGATCTCGCTGCACACCCCGGTCGGCGAGGAGGACGACGTCGCGCTCGGCGACCTGATCGAGGACGCCGACGCCGCCTCGCCCGCCGAGTCCGCGACCTTCCTGCTGCTGCGCCAGCACCTGGACGCGGTGCTGGCCACCCTGGGCGAGCGGGAGCGCCAGGTCGTCCAGCTCCGCTACGGGCTGGACGACGGCCGCCCGCGCACCCTGGAGGAGATCGGCGCGGTGTTCGGCGTGACCCGGGAGCGGATCCGCCAGATCGAGTCCAAGACGCTGGTCAAGCTCCGCGAGCACGCCTACTCCGCGCAGCTGCGCGGCTACCTCGACTAGCCGGGGCCTGCCCGACCTGCCCCGGCGGACCCTACGGGGCGGACGGACCGGGCGACGGCTGGTCGGTGGGCGGTACCGGTGCGGGCGGGGCCTGCGAGGGCGTGGCCGGGTCGCTGGGCGTCGCCGCCGCGCCCCCGGCGCCCGGGGGCGGGGAGGCGGGACCGATCGGGATCGGGGTGGAGGCCACCACCGAGGCCAGGTCGGTGACGGTCGAGGTGCAGTCGTGCCCGGCGGGCTGGAAACCGCAGACCCGGAAGCCGACCGACGGGTCGGCCGCGTTCAGCATCGCCGAGTAGTTGTCGTAGCCCCAGTGGATCATCGCGGTCTCGCTGTCCCCGGTGCTGTCGGTGATCACCGCGTAGTCCTTGGGCTCGCCCTCGGTGATCGCCGCCCAGGCGGCCTGGCAGGCTCTGCTGTACCGGAGGTAGACGACGACCTTGCCGATGACCTGGGTCTGCAGGGTCCGGGCGTCCTTTCCGCAGCCGGTGGTCTTGGGGTCCTTGTGGGCGCAGCCGACGGCCCGGCACGGCGGGTCGGAGGGGGCGGGCTTGGCCACGGCCGGAGCGGTCGGGGCGGGCGCGTCGGCCGCCGAGGCCTCGTCGTCGTGCCGACTGACCCGCAGGCCGACCAGCACCAGCAGCAGCGCCAGCACCACCGCGCCGGAGACCAGCGCCACCGGGCGCCGCCACCACACGACGGCGGGTCCGGCCGGGGCCGGCCCGGGGGCCTCCTCGGCCGTCGGCGCCGGCTCTGCGGGCACCGCCCCGTCCCCGTCGGCGGGCTCGGCGGCCGGTTCTCCGACGGTGGCCGCCTCTTCAGCGGTCTGCCCGGCGGCGGCCGCCCCGGCGGTGGTCGCCTCGCCGGTGGTCGCCTCGGCGGCGCGCTCCGTCGCCTGCCGCCACAGCCGCCGCAGCGCCGCCGCGTCGCAGTCCACCGCCCCGATCAGCGCCTCCAGCGCCTGCTCGGTGACCACCCGCTTGCCGTTCAGCCAGCGCTCCCAGGAGGCCCGGCTGTAGTGGGTGCGGCCGGCCAGCTCGGACAGCGAGAGCCCGGCGGCGTCCTTGATCGCCCGGAGCTCCTCCGCCAGCAGCCGCGCGGGCGCTGACAGCTCCTCGGGCAGGTCCTTCCAGGCGGAAGCCAATGCGACCCTCCATGACTCGCGAGACGGGACGACGGTGGACGGGGGCGGGAGGGTGCGCGCGCCCGGTCCGGCCGTTCGGTGTCTCCCCTTCTCCAACCTCAGCGGCCCGGTGTCCCAAACTCCTGGTCATGGCGTTGGGACGGACGGAAGTGTCTCACAACCCCCCGGACCGTCGAAGAGTCACCTGTTCGTCGTGCAGAGTTCTCCTCGCCGGTGCGTTTCCACCGCCCCGGCCGCTTCGTTCGGGCCCCGGCCGGTCGGCCGGTGCCGGCCCGACACGGGGTCCCGGACACCCCCACCGTTCGGGGCAGCCTCGCGGGGGGAGGCTGTCCCGGACGACCGGGACCATCCGGCGGGAGGGCGCTTCCCCTGCGCCCTCCCGCCGCGGCGTTTTCCGGGCCGTCCTCCCGCCCGTCCTTCCGTCCCGCCTCAGTGGTGGAAGCCCTCGCTGGCCGGCACCCCCAGCTCCTTGAGCGGGACGGGCTGGCGCCGCAGCTCCGGCAGCAGCCGGCGGAGGTCGCCGAGCAGCAGGTCGGCGAGGTCCCGGGAGAAGCCGTTGCGGCAGACCACCCGGAGCACCGACAGGTCCTCCCGGTCCGCCGGGAAGGTGTAGGCGGGCACCTGCCAGCCGCGCTCCCGCAGCCGCCGCGAGACGTCGAACACGTCGAAGTTCACGTCCTCGGTGGTGGTGAAGGCGAACACCGGGAGCTGGTCGCCGCGGGTCAGCAGCCGGAAGCAGTCCAGTTTCCCGATCTCCCCGGCCAGGTAGGTGGCGACCTCCCGGCAGGCGCCCTGGACCGCCTTGAAGCCCGCCCGGCCGAGCCGCAGGAAGACGTAGTACTGCGCCGCGACCTGCGCGCCGGGCCGGGAGAAGTTGAGCGCGAAGGTCGGCATCTCGCCGCCCAGGTAGTTGACCTTGAACACCAACTCCTCGGGCAGCGCCTCGTGGTCCCGCCACAGCGCCCAGCCGACGCCGGGGTAGACCAGCCCGTACTTGTGGCCGGAGGTGTTGATCGACTGCACCCGGGGGAGCCGGAAGTCCCAGACCAGGTCCGGGTCGAGGAAGGGCGCCACCATGCCGCCGGAGGCGCCGTCCACGTGCACCGGGACGTCCAGGCCGGTGCGCTCCTGGAGCTCGTCCAGGGCCGCGCAGATCTCCGCGATCGGCTCGTACGACCCGTCGAAGGTGGAGCCGAGGACGCCGACCACGCCGATGGTGTCCTCGTCGCACAGCGCGGCCGCCTGCTCGGCGCCCAGGTGGAAGCGCTCGCCCTCCATCGGCGCGGTGCGGGCGTCGACCTCCCAGAAGTTGCAGAACTTGTCCCAGCACACCTGCACGTTGACGCCCATCACCAGGTTGGGCCGGGCCCCGGCCGCGTAGCGCTCGGGGTTGCGGCGCATCCAGCGGCGCTTGAGCGCCATTCCGGCCAGCATGCAGGCCTCGCTGGAGCCGGTGGTGGAGCAGCCGACCGCGGTGTCCGGGTCCGGGGCGTGCCAGAGGTCGGCGAGGATGGCCACGCAGCGCCGCTCCAGTTCGGCGGTCTGGGGGTACTCGTCCTTGTCGATCATGTTCTTGTCCAGGCACTCGGTCATCAGCCGGGTGGCCTGCACCTCCATCGAGGTGGTGACGAAGGTCGCCAGGTTGAGCTTCGCGCTGCCGTCCAGCATCAGCTCGTCGTGGATCAGCTGGTACGCGGTGTCGGCGGCGACCGCGCCCTCGCCGAGCCGGTGCACCGGCGGGGCGAGCTCCATCGAGCCCAGCGGATCGGTGATGCCGACGAACGGGGTGACGTTCAGCCGGCGGTCGCTGCCGGTCCCCTTGTGCAGGGCCATGGGATCCTGCCGCCCTTCGCTTCGGTGGCCGTGTCCCGACCCACGCTGCCACCGGGCGCCGGGTGACGCATCTTCAGCGTCCCGCTCCGGCCGCCGCCGTGACTCGGGGCGGGCGGCCGGCCGGACCCCGGCATCGGCCCTAGGCGGAGGCCGCCTCCGGGTGGACCTGGTCGCGGGCGGCGCGGTACTGCTGGCGCACCGCCGCACCGATCGCCAGGTCCTGCTCGCCCTCGGGCTCCACCGTCTCGGCGTCCGGCAGCTCCCACTCCGGCGGCTCGGCGGTGCCGGCCAGCGCCCAGGCGGCCTGTCGGGCGGCGCCGCGGGCGGCGTGGGCGCCCGGCGGGGGCACCACGACAGGGACGCCGAACAGCATCGGGGCGGCGTGCCGCACGGCCGGCAGCCGGCCGGCCGTGCCGAGCAGGAACACCCGCCTGATCTCGACGCCCTGGGCGCGCAGCACGTCCAGCGCGTCGGCGATGTTGCACAGCATGCCCTCGACGGCGGCCCGGGCCAGGTGCTGCGGGGTCATCGCCTCGACCCGCAGGCCGGTCAGGGTGCCGGCGGCGTGCGGCAGCGCGGGCGTGCGCTCGCCGTCCAGGTACGGGAGCAGCACCAGGCCGTAGGCGCCGGGGGAGGAGTGCAGGGCGAGGTCGCTCAGCCCGTCCAGGTCCGAGCCGAGCAGGGCGGCGGTGGAGCGCAGCACCTGGGCGGCGTTGAGGGTGGCGACCATCGGCAGGTGGCGGCCGCTCGCGTCGGCGAAGGAGGAGACCAGGCCGGTGGCGTCCACCACGGCCTTCTCGTGCACCGCGAAGATCGTCCCGGCGCTGCCGAGCGAGACCACCGCGTCGCCCGGGCCGAGGCCGAGGCCCAGGGCGGCGGCCATGTTGTCGCCGGTGCCGGCCGAGATCAGCAGGCCCTCGGGGGTGTGCCCGGCGGGTTCGGCGGGGCCGAGTACGTCCGGCAGCCGGAGCTCGTGGCCGAGCGCCAGCTCGACCAGGTCCTGCCGGTACTCCCCGGTGATCGGGGACCAGTAGCCGGTACCGGAGGCGTCGCCGCGGTCGGTGGTGCGGCGCTTGGGGTGGCCGAGCAGCTGCCAGACCAGCCAGTCGTGCGGCAGCAGCACCTCGGCGACCCGGCGGGCGCTGGCCGGCTCGAACTCGGCCAGCCAGCGCAGCTTGGCGATGGTGTACGTCGGGCCGGGCACCGCGCCGATCGCGGCGGTCCAGGCGGCCGGTCCGCCGAGGGCGTCCAGCAGTTTGGCGGCGGCGCCGCTGGAGCGCGGGTCGTTCCACAGCATCGCGGGCCGGACCAGTACCCCGCCCGCGTCCAGGCCGATCATGCCGTGCTGCTGCGCGCTGACGCCGATCGCCCGGACGCTCTCCAGCAGGCCGCCGGCCGCGGCGTCGCCGAGCGAGTGCAGCCAGACCTGCGGGTCGGTCTCGCCGGGGCGCAGGTCCTGGTCCTCGGGCACGGGGTGCGGCGCCTTGCCGGAGCGAAGGACGGTGCCGGTGTCGGTGTCGCACGCGACGATCCTGGTGCGGCTGGTCGAGCTGTCTATCCCCGCGACGATGGCCATGTCGAGATCATGCCTCAGCCCGGCCCGGTACGCGTCCGGGCCGGGTGAGCCGTTGCCGGTTCGGGACCCCGGGTTGGGATCCGCTTTGCTTCGGGATCACCACCCCGTCACGGGCGGAAGGTACCCCAGCCGTCGTCCTCCGTCCGGGACCGGCTGAAGTACGGCACCCGGTCGGTGATCGCGCTCGGCAGTCGGTCCCCGACCCGGTCCGCGACGGCGCCGGCCGCCTTCCCGGCCACCGCGCCGGCCTGCTGCCGAGCCCGGTCGGCCGCCCCCTGCACCGCAGGGGTCTGGGCGATCTGCCGGGTGACCTTGGCGATCTGTTCGTAGCGCTGGCGCCCGGCCCGCGAGCCGAGGACGTAGCCGGCCGCGAAACCCACGGCCAACGACAGCTTCCACATGATCGGACCCACCCTCTCCTGGCGGCCTTCTGCCGCATTGCCCTACCCGTTGCTCGGGACGGCGAACCGTCCGCGACCCCAGCATCCCCGGGTGCGGTCGTGGGCGCGCGCGGGGCACGCCGGACCGGCGGTCCGGGGGCGGCCGGGGAAAGCGATTGGCGGACCACCCCCCCGAGTGCGCTAATGTATGTCCCGCAGCGAGCGCCGAGGAGCCCGGGAGACGGGAGCCGAGGCGGAAGCCGATCCCCCATAGCTCAATTGGCAGAGCAGCCGACTGTTAATCGGCAGGTTATTGGTTCGAGTCCAATTGGGGGAGCTCAGGAGTAGTGCTCTTCGGGGCCCACTTCCTGTGCGTGGTACGGAAGTCGAGTACCGCGATCCCGCATAGCTCAATTGGCAGAGCAGCCGGCTGTTAACCGGCAGGTTATTGGTTCGAGTCCAATTGCGGGAGCTGCGCCGGGCCCGCCCGGTGACTGCTCAGAGCGAGGGCCCCTCGGACGACCGGGGGGCCTTCGTGTTGCCCGGGCCCGTGTCGCGTCCGTCACCCCGGGGCCGTCATCCCAGGCCCGTTGCCCCGGGGCCCCGCGGGATCAGGTGGTCGCCCTCCGGTAGAGGTCGGCGATCCGCTGGTCGAACGCGACGCTGTACGAGGTGCCCGGGGTCTCCCCGCCCTCCTGGTAGCCGCCGATCACGCCGACCACCGCGCCGTCGCCGGTCACCCACGGGCTGCCGCTGGTGCCGTCGGTGTAGCCGCCGCAGTCGAAGCGCTCCTGGGTGGCGCTCTGCGCGCTGGTCCGGACCGAGCAGGTGATCGGCTCGTCGCTCTCGTTGGGGTAGCCGGTCACCGAGACCGCCAGTCCGACGCCCCGGCCGGTGCCGAGCGGGTTGCCGCCGACCGCGTCCTCGATCTGTCGGCCGTCGGACGGGCTGACCGTGACGAAGGCCACGTCGTAGTCGGGGTCGTCGTCCGAGGCCCAGCGCGGGTCGACGGTGATCGACTGCACCTGCCAACTCCCGTACGGGGAGTACCCGTTGCGGTAGCCGGGGGTGAACACCAGGCCGTCCAGCAGGCCGACCCGCTGGTTCTGCACGCAGTGCGCGGCGGTGACCAGGAGGTTGCGCCCGGGGCTGTGCACCACACTCGCGGTGCAGGCCCGGGAGCCCAGCGGACCGTGGACGGACAGGGTGCCGATCCGGTCGCGGGCCGGGCTCTGCTGGGCGACCTCGGCGTTCGGCGCCGCGTCCGCCCCGCCGCCGCACGCGGTGCCGGAGGCCAGCAGCAGGGCGGCCAGCGCGGTCGCTCCGGCCGCACGCGGGGGCGGCACCGGGCGGGGGGCCATCGGCGCTCCGTCTCGTTCCTCGGGGCGGGCATCCGGGCCGTGCTCTCCGCCGTTCGAGAGGAAGATCTACCAGTCCGTGCCCGGCGGCGCCACTGCCGGCTGCCCGGCCGGGGACCGTCCCGTCCCCGTCAGCCGGTGGCCCGGTCGTACAGGGCCTGGACCCGGTCCCCGAAGTAGCTGCTGTACGAGGTGCCCGGGCTGTTGCCGCCCTCCTGGTAGCCGCCGATGACGCCGACCACGGTGCCGGTCCTGGTGGCCGGGTCGAAGTCGGTGACCCACGGGCTGCCGCTGGTGCCGCCGGTGTAGTCGGGGCAGTCGATCCGCAGCTGGGTGGCGCTCTGCTCGGTCGTGGTGTTGGAGCAGGTGATCGGGACGTCGCTGCTGCCCGGGTAGCCGGTGATCCGCACCGGGACCTGGTAACCACGGTTGACGCCCAGCTGGTTGGCGCCGAGCACCTGCTGCACCTGCTGCCCGTTCTGGGCTTGGACGACCGCGAAGGCGACGTCCATGTCCGGGTCGGCGTGGTCCTTCCAGCCGTCGTCCACGGTGACGGACACCAGTGGCCACACGCCGCTCGGGGTGTCGCCGTTTCGGTAGCCGGGGACGAAGACCAGGTCGCTGCGCTGGCCGATCTTCGGGTCCCAGACGCAGTGGGCGGCGGTGACGATGAGGTTGAGCCCGGCGCTGTCCACCACGCTGGCGGTGCAGAAGTGGTCGCCGTTCGCGTTGCGGGTGAACACCGCGCCGACCAGGCCGTTGAGCACGGTGGGCTTGGCGGTGCGGGTGACCCCGGTGTGCCGGCCGACTGCCCCCCGGAAGCGCTGCTTGGTCCAGCCGTGGCCGTTCACCGTGCCGGTCGGCGGTGCCGAGGTGACCGTCGGGGCGATGCTGCCGGGCCGCGTCGCGGTGGTGCAGCCCGCCGCCGCGAGCGCCAGCACCAGGACCCCGACCGTCGCTGCCGTCCCACGCATCGTCACCAGCCCAGGCTGCCCTGCCGGACCCCTCGCCCGCCACCCGGGGTCCGCCGCCCGGAGAGGCCCGCGCACTTGGTCCCAGGTGCGCCCCCGGCGCGCACCACGGGTGATCGACCGGCTATGCTGCCCGGGACGGCCTCGCGGGGCCGTCTGCTGCTGCCGTGGCCGGGATCCGGCGCGCGCGGCGAACCGGGGCGGTAGCTCAGCCGGTTAGAGCAGGGGACTCATAATCCCTTGGTCGTGGGTTCGAGTCCCACCCGCCCCACCTCTCGACCAGATGGCTCATCAGAAAAGTACGCCATCTGACCTGCGAAAACAGTTCGGTGTTCGACCGAAACTGTAGGGCACGCGCTCGTCAGAACCCTCTTCGCCACGCCCGGAATCACCCGCTGGTGGGTGTCACGGGGAAGCCCTTCATCGAGGAGTCGAGCGAGTGCGGCGACCCCTGCGGGAGCTTCGCCGTCGCTTCGGCCGGCCCGAGTAGCCGCACGCCTCCGGTCACAGCAGGAGAACTTGCCGCTTTCACCGGATGCGCAGAGGTGTGTTCGGACCCCGGCGGTGTTTCGAGGACGGCCCGCGTCCCCATCCGCCGCAGCCGTTGACGGGTGAGGTGAGCAGAGGGAAGTGGCGCGTGGTGGTGAGCCCGCGAGTGCCCTGCGGTGCCCCGTCATCGTGACCCGCGGCCGTCGGTGGGCGTTGAGCCGGTCGACCACGCCGGCGGCGTCCGGCGCCCGGTCGGCTTCTCCGGCCCGTGCCGCGCCGGAATCCGCCCGCCCGTGGGCAGCGGCCCCGGAGCCGACCGGCGGCCGTCCCCCGCTCCCGCGGATGCCCCTTGCGCACGGATCACGTGCCGGCCCCTGGCGCCCTGTGCGAAAAAAGTGATATCACTTTGACAGCTCAAGCGGACACTCGCACTGGGGGACAGTCACATGACCACATCGCCCTTCGCCGTCGAGGACGGCCCTGCCATCGACCTTCCGGCTCCGAAGATCACCGAACGGGTCATCACCGGCGCCGCCGGGCTGCCGGTGCTCGGCGGCGCGCTGATCGGCCTGCTCGCCGGGTTCGGTGTGCTGATCGCCGGAGGGGTGCAGATCAGCGGCGGCAGCAGGGGGGTGGGGATTCCGCTGGTGGTCGTCGGGCCGCTGGTGGTGCTCGGGTCGCTGCTGCTGCTGTGCGGGCTGACGGTCGTCTCGCCCGGGCAGGCCCGGGTGGTCCAGCTGCTCGGCCGCTACCGCGGCACCATCCGCGCCGCCGGGCTGACCTGGGTGAACCCGTTCACCAGCCGCCGCCGGATCTCCACCCGGATCCGCAACCACGAGACCGAGACCACCAAGGTCAACGACGCGGACGGCAACCCGATCGAGATGGCCGCCGTGGTGGTCTGGCAGGTCGAGGACACCGCGATGGCGGTGTTCGAGGTGGACGACTACGTCGACTTCGTCGCCATCCAGACCGAGACGGCCGTACGGCACATCGCCACCAGCTACCCGTACGATGCCCACCACGAAGGGCAGTTGTCGCTGCGCGACGGTGCGGACGAGATCGCCCGCAAGCTCTCCGCCGAGATCGCCGCCCGGGTCGCCTCGGCCGGTGTGCGGGTCATCGAGTCCCGGATCACCCGGCTCGCCTACGCGCCCGAGGTCGCCCAGGTGATGCTCCAGCGGCAGCAGGCCGGGGCCGTGGTGGCCGCCCGGCGGCTGATCGTCGAGGGCGCCGTCGGTATGGTCGAGGAGGCGCTGGACCGGCTCGCCGAGCGGGACGTGGTGGAGTTGGACGAGGAGCGCAAGGCCGCCATGGTGAGCAACCTCCTGGTGGTGCTCTGCGGCGACCGGGGCACCCAGCCCGTCGTGAACACGGGCTCCCTCTACCAGTAAGGGCGTGGCGTTGGCGACGGAACGGAAGAAGCTCCTGCTGCGACTGGACCCTTCAGTTCACGACGCGCTGGCCAGGTGGGCCTCGGACGAACTGCGCAGCACCAACGCGCAGATCGAGTTCGTGCTCCGACGCGCCCTCGCCGACGCCGGCCGGATGCCCAGCGGCGCGGCCGGGCTTCCCCGGCGCGGCCGACCGCCCAAGGAGGGCCCGGAGGGCAGCGGTTCGGCTCAGGACTGACCGCAACCTCCGGGTCCCTGCCAAGAGATCTGCCGGATCGTCAGACCTTTCGGAGAACGAGATGGACCTGCCCGCCAACCTGCCCGAGAAGCTCTACCTGCTCGCCTGCGACCCGCGCCGCGAGCGGACCACCCGGCACTCCTCGCTCAACCTGCTGCTCCAGGCGGCGGCGCTGACCGAACTGCTGCGCCGGGGCCTGCTGTACGAGGAGGGCCGCAAGGCCGTCGCCAGGGTCCGCGGCGGCGCCGACGAGGCCGGCCTCGACCCGTACAGCGCCCGCCTGTTGGGCCGGATGAGGGCGACCCGGCCGCACGGCTGGAGCACCTGGGTCGGCCGCGCCAGGAGCACCGGGCCCGACCAGCCGGTCCGCTGGGTCCGGGCCGGCCTGGTGGACGCCGGCCGGATCACCCTGCGGCCGCACCGGGTGGCCGGACTGTTCCCGGTCACCCTGGTCACCCTGGACGACCCCGGGGTGCGCGAGGAACTGGCCGCCGTCGTCGCCGGAGCGCTGAAGGGGCCGCTCAGCCGGGTGGACCCGGCCGACGCGGCGCTTACCGCCCTGGTCGCGGCGGGCAGGCTGCGCTCCGTCCTGACCGCCCGGCAGTGCCGGGAGCACCGCGCCCGGATCGGGAAGCTGGCCCCCGCGGCCGGCCCGGTCCCGCGGGCCCTCGGCATGGCGCGTGCCCGGCAGATGGCGGGCCACGCGGCGGAGGCCGCGGCCATGGTGTGACGGGCCGTCCACGGGGGTGACGGCCCATCCCGGGGCAGCGGAGCCCGGTCGCCGGTCAGGCGGCCGGGCTCCCTGCCGTCGGGCGCGCCGTAAGCTGGCCGGGTGCTCGAACCCGCCCTGCTGCCGACCCCGCTGGTGGACTGCACCGACGAGGCCTTCGCCCGGGCCGGGGTGGAGCTGCGGCTCAAGCGGGACGACCTGCTGCACCCGAGCGTCCCCGGCAACAAGTGGCGCAAGCTCGCGCCCAACCTGGCCGCCGCCGTCGAGCAGGGCCACACCCGGCTGCTGACCCTCGGCGGGGCCTACTCGACCCACCTGCGGGCGGTCGCGGCCGCCGCCGCCGCGCTCGGGCTGGAGAGCGTCGGGCTGGTGCGCGGCGAGGAACTGGCCGACCGGCCGCGTAACTGGTCGCTGCGGGCCGCCGAGCAGGCCGGGATGCGCTTGGAGTTCCTCACCCGGGCCGCCTACCGGGAGGCCACCGGCCGGGCCGGCGCCGGGGACGGTGCGCAGCTGCAGCGCCGCTGGGGCCCCTGCCTGGTGCTGCCGGAGGGCGGCTCCAACGCCCTGGCCGCGATCGGGGCCGCCGCGATCCCGGCCGAACTCCCCGACCTGGACGGGCGCGACGTGGTCTGCTGCCCGGTCGGCACCGGCGGCACCCTGGCCGGCATCGCGGCGGGCCTGCCGCCGGGCGCGGGGGCGCTCGGGGTGGCGGTGCTGCGCGGGGGCGAGGGCTACCTGGAGGCGGAGGTCGCCCGGCTGCACCGGGCCGGCTTCGGGCGCGAGTTCGCCAACTGGCGGATCGACCACGCCCACCACGGCGGCGGCTACGGCAAGGTCCCGGCCGAACTGGCCGCCTTCGCGCGGGGGTTCGAGCGCCGCCACGGCATCCCGGTGGAGCACCGGTACGTCGCCAAGCTGCTCGCCGCCCTGGCCGACCTGGCCGGGGCGGGCGCCTTCCCGCGGGGCACCCGCCTGACGGCCGTGGTCACGGGCCTGCCGGACCCGGAGTAGGACGCCGCCCTACGACCCGAAGGTCAGGTCGGCGCACGGGTCGGTGTCGGCGCCCCGGGTGTTCTCCGCTATGCCGGTCGGGATCCCGCTGGGCACGGTGCTCGGCGTGCCGCCCGGGGTCGCCGAGGGCGAGGAGACCGAGTTCAGCTGGGTACCGGCCGCCTGGTAGTCGGCGCCGAGGGTGACGGTGACGGCGCCCGAGCCGGCCTCCTCGACCGTACGGGCGCCGGGGAACAGCGCCGCGACCTGGTCGGCGGTGGCCTTCAGCGCCGGGTCGTAGGAGACCTCGGTGTGCTGCTTGCCGGGGTGGTTGGCGCCCAGCACGACGTTCTGGAAGCCGCGCCCCTTGAGGGTCTCGGCGCCGGAGCCGGCCAGCCCGGCGGTGCCGACGCCGTTGACCACGGTGATCGGGGTCGCGGCCTGGTCCGGGGTGAGCGGCGCGTTCGCGCTGGGCGAGGCGGCGGCGGTGGCGGACGCCGCGGCGGTGGCCGCGCCGGTGCCGGAGGTGCTCCGCCCGTCCAGGGTGCGGTCCTCGCGCAGCAGCTTCCACAGGTCGTCGGCGTCCGGCTGGACCAGCCGCACCCGGTCACCGGCGAAGCGCCAGGGGGCGGTCACGAAGGTCACGTCGGAGAGCTTGATGTCCTCCATGGAGCGGGCGAAGTCGACCAGCTTCATCGCCGTGCCGAGCCCCTCGTCCACGGTGAGCGACTTGGTGGCGGCGTCGGCCAGCGGCAGCAGGGTGGGCAGCGAGAAGCCCTGGTCCTGGACCTTCTTGATCATCGAGGAGAGGAAGGCCTGCTGGCGCTTCATCCGGCCTATGTCGGAGTTGTCGCCGATGCCGTGGCGCGCCCGCAGGTAGTCCACCGCGGACTTCCCGGAGAGGTTCTGCATCCCCTTCTTGAGCTGTATGCCGTACTCGTTGACGTCGTTGGGCACGCAGGCCTCCACGCCGCCGATGGCTTCGGTCATCGCGGCGGCGCCCTTGAAGTCGACCACGATGGTGTGGTCGACGCGCAGCCCGGTGAGCTTCTCCACGGTGTTCTGGGTGCAGGCCGGGTTGCCCTTGGCCAGTTCGCCGAGGCTGAACGCCGAGTTGAACATCTGGTCGTTGCGCGGCTTGCTCCAGGTGCCGTCCGCCAGCTTGCAGGACGGGATGGTGACCAGGGTGTCGCGGGGGATGGAGACGCCGACGGCGTGCTTGTGGTCGGCGTAGACGTGCACCAGGATCGCGGTGTCCGAGTTGCCGACGCCCCCGTCGCCGCCGCCCAGCGAGTTGTTGCCGTCGTCCCGGGTGTCGGAGCCCAGCAGCAGCACGTTGACCGGCACCTGGGCACCCGGCCTGGCCGGGACGGGCGCCGGCGGACGCTCGGTGGCGACGCCGGCCGCGTCGAAGGTGGTGATGTTGCTGTCCAGCCGGTGGTAGAACCAGGCTCCGGCGCCCACGACCGACAGCACCAGAACGGCGGCCAGGCCGATGGCGGTCCGCAGGTAGCGGCGCCGGCGCGTGCTGCTGCTCATCCTCCGTGCCCCCCGTCTTCAGTTTCCAGCGTTCGAGTTTCGAACGTTAGACGTTCCGGAAGGCCGTTCGGTTACCTCCGGGCGGGAGGGGAATCGAGCTGCGGGGCTGTGATGCTGGTCACGCCCCCGGGCCGGAGGCGCCGGTGAGCATCCGGTGGAGCAGGTCCCGCAGTACCGTCCGCTCCTCCGGGCCGAGCGCGGCGAGCGGCTCGCGGGCGAAGTTGAGCGACTCGCGAAGCTCCTCGGAGGCGGCCGAGCCGGTCTCGGTGGCGGCGACCAGCTTGACCCGGCGGTCCTGCCGGTCGGCCTCCCGGGTGACGAAGCCGCGGGCTTCCAGCCGGTCGACGATGCCGGTGATGTTGGAGGGTTCGCAGCTGAGCGTCTGGGCGATGTGCCGCATCGGCAGCGGGCCGCGCCGCAGCAGGGCGAGCACCTTGGCCTGGGCGCCGGTGAGCGAGCGTGCGGCGGCGGCCTCCTCGTACTCGCGGTGGAAGAGCGCGACGAGGTTGGCCATCAGGTCGACGACCTCGCGGGTGATCTCGTCGGACTGCGGCGTGGCGACCTCGGTCGGCTGAGTGTCCATGCCCCAGAGTCTACCTGAAAAGTTGACAAGGTGAACCTTTCATGCCCATCGTTACTTCAGTTGCTCAACCTTTCACCTGCCGAAACCCCCTCCAAGGAGCACCTCCATGGCAGAGCAGGCCCTCCCCGCCACCGCCCGTGAATGGCACCTCGCCGCCCGCCCCCAGGGCTGGCCGGTGCCCGCCGACTTCGCCCTGGTCGAGGCCCCGGTCCGGACCCCCGGCCCGGGCGAGATCCTGGTCCGCAACACCCACCTCTCGGTGGACCCGTACATGCGCGGCCGGATGAACGACGTGAAGTCGTACGTGCCCCCGTTCCAGCTCGGCCAGGCCATGGACGGCGGCGCCGTCGGCTACGTGGTCGCCTCCGAGGCGGAGGGCTTCGCCCCGGGCGACGCCGTGCTGCACGGGCTCGGCTGGCGCGAGTACGCCACCCTGGACGCGAAGCACGCGATCAAGGTCGACCCGGAGGCCGCCCCGCTCTCCGCCTACCTCGGCGTGCTCGGCATGCCCGGTCTGACCGCCTATGCCGGGCTGCTCGCCGTCGGCGGCCTCAAGGAGGGCGACAAGGTCTTCGTCTCCGGCGCGGCCGGCGCGGTCGGTTCGCTGGTCGGCCAGATCGCCCGGCTCAAGGGCGCCTCGCTGGTGGTCGGTTCGGCCGGCTCGGCGGAGAAGGTCGCCAAGCTGGTGGACGAGTACGGCTTCGACGCCGCGTTCAACTACAAGGACGCCCCGGTCGCCGAACAGCTCGCCAAGGTCGCCCCGGAGGGCATCGACCTCTACTTCGACAACGTCGGCGGCGACCACCTGGAGGCCGCGATCGGAGCCCTCGGCGTGCACGGCCGGGCGGTCCTCTGCGGCGCGATCGCCCAGTACAACGAGACCACCGCGCCCGCCGCCCCGCGCAACCTGGCGATGGCGATCGGCAAGCGGCTGCGCCTGGAGGGCATGCTGGTGCGCGACCACGCCGCCCTCCAGCCGCAGTTCGTCACCGAGGTGGCCGGCTGGCTGAGGTCCGGCGAACTGCGCACCGAGGAGACCGTGGTGGACGGCTTCGAGAACGCCGCCCAGGCCTTCATCGACCTGCTGCGCGGGGTCAACACCGGCAAGATGGTCGTCCGCCTGAAGGACTGACCCTCCGTCAGGAGGCGCCAACCGCTCCGCCGCCCCGACCGGGCGCGGGGCGGTTCGCGTGCACGGCGCAGGGGAACCGGTCGCACTACCGCATTCCGGCCGGATCCGAAAGAGCGTCATCCATCCTGCCGCGCCAGGCGGTACGGTGGTCCCGCCTGGCGATGGGGCCGTTCGGGGGAGAGATCCGGCCGAGGGGTAGACCTCATTAAAGATTCGACTAGCATTGAGCGAAAGCCTGTCCGTTTTGCTCAATTTAGTAGCTTAATGTCGGCTAACGTGGGTAACTGCGGATCAACTGCAGGCACGAGGCAGCTGGGGAAGGCGACCCTCGTCCACAGCCTGGAGGTCCCGGTGACGACACGTGGAGTCCTGTACATCCACTCCGCGCCCCGCGCGCTGTGCCCGCACGTCGAGTGGGCCGTCGCGGGGGTGCTCGGTGTGCGGGTGAGCCTGGACTGGATCCGCCAGCCCGCCTCACCCGGGCACTGGCGTGCCGAGCTCTCCTGGCAGGGGGAGCCCGGCACCGCCTCGAAGCTCGCCTCCGCGCTGCGCGGCTGGCAGCTCATGCGGTACGAGGTAACCAGCGAGCCCTGCGCCGCGGCGGAGGGGGAGCGCTACAGCAGCACGCCCTCGCTCGGCATCTTCCACGCCGTCACGGGCATCCACGGCGACATCCTGATCCCCGAGGACCGGCTGCGGGCCGTCCTGCTGCGGGCCCGCAGCGAGGGAGCCGACCTGGAGGCCGAGATCTCCCGGCTGCTGGGCAAGCCCTGGGACGACGAGCTGGAGCCGTTCCGGTACGCGGGCGAGGGCGCCCCGGTGCGCTGGCTGCACCAGGTGGTCTGAACACCGGGCGGTTAGAACACCGGGCGGTCCGAAGGCCGACGGGTACGACGAAGGGGCCGGCGCTCACGGAGAGCGCCGGCCCCTTCGGTTCGGGCGTCAGCGGGTGCGGAAGGCCAGCACCACGTTGTGGCCGCCGAAGCCGAACGAGTTGTTCAGCGCGGCGATCCGGCCCTCGGGCAGCGGGGTCGCCTCGGTGACGATCTTCGCGTCCACCTCGTCGTCGAGCTCCTCGACGTTGATGGTCGGCGGGGCGACCCGGTGGTACAGCGCCTGCACGGTGGCGACGGTCTCGATGCCGCCGGCGCCGCCCAGCAGGTGGCCGGTCATCGACTTGGTGGCCGAGACCAGGATGTGGTCGAGGTCCTCGCCCAGCTCCTTGCGCAGCGCCTTCAGCTCGGCGGTGTCGCCCTGGGGGGTCGAGGTGGCGTGCGCGTTGACGTGCACGATCTCGGACTTGTCCAGCTCGTTGCGCTCGAACAGGTCGGCCAGCGCGCGGGCCACGCCGGCGCCGGTCGGCTCGGGCTGGGCGATGTGGTGGGCGTCCGAGGACAGGCCCTGGCCGACCGCCTCGCAGTAGATCCGGGCGCCCCGGGCCTCGGCGTGCTCCAGCGACTCCAGCACGACCACGCCGGCGCCCTCGCCCAGCACGAAGCCGTCGCGGGCCTTGTCGTACGGACGCGAGGCGCGCTCGGGGTCGTCGTTGTTCTTGGACATCGCCATCATGTTGGCGAACGCGGCGATCGGCAGCGGGTGGATGGCCGCCTCGGTGCCGCCGGCCACCACGACGTCGGCGCGGCCGCTGCGGATCATCTCGATCGCGTAGCCGATCGCCTCGGCGCCGGAGGCGCAGGCGGAGACGGGGGTGTGCACACCCGCGCGGGCGCCGACCTCCAGGCCGACGTTGGCCGCCGGGGAGTTGGGCATCAGCATCGGGACGGTGTGCGGGGACACCTTGCGGGCGCCCTTCTCCTTCAGCACGTCGTACTGGTCGAGGAGGGTGGTGACGCCGCCGATGCCGGAGGCGATCACGGCGCCCAGGCGCTCGGGGGCGAGCTTGGAGGACTCGTCGGTGGCCGGGGTCTCGAAGCCGGCGTCGGACCAGGCCTCGCGGGCGGCGATCAGCGCGAACTGCGCGGAGCGGTCCAGCCTCCGGGCCAGCGGGCGGGGCAGGATCTCGCCCGGCTCGACGGCGGTGCGCGCGGCGATCCGGACCGGCAGGTCCTGGGCCCACTCCTCGGTCAGGGCCGCCACCCCGGAGCGCCCGGCGACCAGGTTCTCCCAGGTCGTGGCGGCGTCGCCGCCCAGCGGCGTGAAGGCGCCGATACCCGTGACGACCACGGCTCGGTTTTCAGCGGTCACTGGTTTCTCTTCTTTCACGTTCGTGCGGGGTCGGCGGCGAGCCGAAGAAGGGCCCGGCCGGGCGCCCGGGTGGGGCGTCCCGGCCGGCGGGTCGGCCTGGCTCGGAGGAGCCGGACCGACGGGTCAGCCGTCCTAGGCGTGGCTCACGCCGGACGGACTGGCGACTCGAACGAGTCGATCGCTCAGGCGGCGTTGGTGAGGATGTAGTTCACCGCGTCGCCGACGGTCTTCAGGTTCTTGACCTCGTCGTCCGGGATCTTGACGTCGAAGCGCTCCTCGGCGGCCACGACGACCTCGACCATGGACAGCGAGTCGACGTCCAGGTCGTCGGTGAAGGACTTGTCCAGCTGGACGTCCTCGACCGGGATGCCGGCGATCTCGTTGACGATCTCGGCGAGACCTTCCTGGACCTCGTTCTGCGTAGCCATACTGGCTGCTCCTCTTCGGTGTTGAACGTGTCCGACCGTCGGTCGAACACGGGCTTGTGGATGGATGGGGCGAAACGCGCCTAGGGGAGCGTAACGACTGCCGCGGCGTAGACGAGACCCGCCCCGAACCCGATGATCAGCGCGAGGTCGCCGCTGTGGGCCTCGCCGGACTCCAGCATGCGCTCCATCGCCAGCGGGATGGAGGCGGCGGAGGTGTTGCCGGTCTCGGCGATGTCACGGGCGACCGGCACCGACTCCGGCAGCTTGAGCGCCTTGATCATGGCGTCGGTGATCCGCATGTTGGCCTGGTGCGGGATGAAGGCGCCGAGCTGGTCGGCGCCGATCCCGGCGGCGTCGAGCGCCTGCTGGGCCACCTTGGCCATCTCCCAGACCGCCCAGCGGAAGACCGGCTGGCCGTCCATCCGCAGGGCCGGCCACTTCTGCTCCTCGCCCTGGCCGTTGATCGCGTCGGGCTTGGCGAAGGCGGTGTCCCAGGCCTGGGTCTGGCTGATGACGTCGGCCTGCGAGCCGTCCGAGCCCCAGATCAGCTTGCCGATGCCCGGCGTGTCCGACGGGCCGACGATCGCGGCGCCGGCGCCGTCGCCGAAGATGAAGGCGGTCGAACGGTCCGACTTGTCGGTCAGGTCGCTGAGCCGCTCGACGCCGATCACCAGGACGTACTCGGCGTTGCCGCCGCGGACCATGCCGTCGGCCAGGCCGAGGCCGTAGCCGAAGCCGGCGCAGGCGGCCGAGATGTCGAAGGCCGGGGCGGTGCCGCAGCCGAGCCGCTGGGCGATCTCGGTGGCGATCGCGGGGGTCTGCTTGAGGTGCGAGACGGTCGAGACGATCACGCCGCCGATCTGCTCGGGGGCGATGCCCGCCTGGGCGATGGCCTTGCCGGCGGCCTGCACCGACATCTCGGCGACGCTCTCCTCCGGGCCCGCCCAGCGGCGCTCGGCGATCCCGCTGCGGGTGCGGATCCACTCGTCCGAGGAGTCGATCCACTCCAGCACCTCGGAGTTCGGGATGACCCGGACCGGGCGGTAGCCGCCGACACCGTGGATGCGGGAGTACTGCGCGCCGGTGGCGGGACGGATCTGCGGCTTGGTCATGCCTGCTCCTCCTGGTCCTGACCGCCGTGCTCGGCGACGAGCTCGCGGGCCTTGTCCAGATCGGCCGGGGTCTTCAGGGCGAGCGTGGCCACACCCTTGAGGTTGCGCTTGAGCAGCCCGGTGAGCGTGCCCGCGGGGGACAGCTCGATCACGGCGGTCGCGCCCAGCCGGCCGAGGGTCTCCATGCAGAGGTCCCAGCGGACCGGGTTGGAGACCTGCGACACCAGGCGCGCCAGCACCTCGGCGCCGGAGTCGACGACCCCGCCGTCCTTGTTGGAGACGTAGCGGACCTGCGGGTCGGCCACGGTCAGGCTCGGGGCCAGCGCGGCCAGCCGCTCGACGCCGGGAGCCATGTGCTCGGTGTGGAAGGCACCGGCGACCTTGAGGGCGATCAGCTTGGCACCGGCCGGCGGGTCCGCCTTCAGCGCCTCCAGCTGGGCCAGCGTGCCGGCCGCGACGATCTGGCCGCCGCCGTTGTTGTTGGCCGCGGTCAGGCCGTGCTCGGCCAGCTTCGCCGCGACGGCCTCCGGGTCGCCGCCGAGCACGGCGGTCATGCCGGTCTCGGTGACGGTGGCGGCCTCGGCCATGGCCCGGCCGCGCTCGCGGACGAAGGCCAGCGCGTCGTGGGCGCCGAGCACCCCGGCACCGGCCGCTGCGGTGATCTCGCCGACGCTGTGGCCGGCGACCGCGCCGACCAGCTTGCGGGCGTCCGCCTCGTCCGGGAACAGCTCACGGGCGGTCACCAGACCGGCCGCGACCAGCAGCGGCTGGGCGACGGCGGTGTCCTTGATCTCCTCGGCGGACGCCTCGGTGCCGGCGTGCACCAGGTCGAGCCCGGCGACCTCCGACCAGCCGCGCAGGCGGTCGGCGACACCGTCGAGCTCCAGCCAGGGGCTGAGGAAACCGGGGGACTGGGCACCCTGTCCAGGGGCGACGATTACGAGCACGGTTCAACCCTCTCTCGCCAGGCGCCCAGGGGCGGGTAGGCGACGGTAACGAAGAAAACCATCGGGGATTGTATGGTCCCTACACCCCGGCCCGGCCCGGCTCCACGGCGGAGGTCAGCCGACCGAGGGCCAGTGCGATCCGCAGGGTGAATGCCGAACGTACGTCGGAGGGGGCGTACCCCGTGACGTCGGTCACACGTCGCAGCCGGTAGCGCACCGTGTTGGGGTGCACGAAGAGCATCCGGGCCGCGCCCTCCAGCGAGGACGCCTGCTCCAGGTAGACGCTCAGCGTCTCCAGCAGGGCGGAGCCCGCCTCGTCCAGCGGTGTGTAGATCTCCTCCACCAGCTGACGGCGGGCGGCCTGGTCCCCGGCCAGTGCCCGTTCGGGCAGCAGGTCGTCGGCGAGCACCGGGCGCGGGGCGTCCGGCCAGGCCGCGCAGGCGCGCAGGCCGGCCGCGGCGGCGTGCGCCGAGCGGGTCGCCGAGAGCAGGTCCGGCACGGTCGGGCCGATCACCACCGGGCCCGGTGCGAACTGGCCGATCAGCGCCCGGGCGGCGTGCACCGGCTCCTTGTCGCCGCCGACCACGACCACCAGGCGCTTGCCCAGCACCCCGGTCAGCACGTTCAGCTTGGCGTACCGGGCGGCCCGGCGGATCGCCTCGACCACCAGCTCGCTGTCGCCGTCGGGGGCGCTGCCCATCACCACCCGCACCTGGCTGGGCTGCCCCCAGCCGAGCGCGGCGGCGCGGGACAGCACGCCCTCGTCGGCGTCACCGGACAGCAGGGAGTTGACCACCAGCGCTTCCAGCCGGGCGTCCCAGGCGCCGCGCGCCTCGGCCGCCTGGGCGTACACCTGGGCGGTGGCGAAGGCGATCTCCCGGGCGTACACCAGCACGGACTCGCGCATGTCCGCCTCGTCGCCGGGCGCGGCCACCTCCTCGATGGCCTCCTCCATCACCTCGATCGTGGTGCGGATCAGCTCGACGGTCTGGCGCAGCGTGATCGCCCTGGTCAGCTCGCGCGGGGCGGTGCCGAAGACGTCGGTGGAGATCGCCCGGGCGGCCTCGGGGTGGCGGTACCACTCGGTGAAGGCGGCGATGCCGGCCTGGGCGACCAGGCCGATCCAGGAGCGGTGCTCCGGCGGCATCCGCCGGTACCAGCCGAGCTGGTCGTCCATCCGTGAGATCGCGGCGGTGGCCAGCTTTCCCGAGGACTTCTCCAGCCGCTTGAGGGTCGCCGCCCGGCGCTCGGCCCGCTCGGCGGCGTTTCTGCGCTCCTGCGCCGTCAGGCGGGGCGCCGGGCGTCCGGGGCGGTCGCGGCCGGCCCGGGGAGCGGGGCTCTTCCCGGTGGGTTCGGCTGCGGGACTGGGTTCGCTCTTGGAGTTCGAGGAAGCGGCTGGCACAAGGACAAGACTGCCTCACGCGAGTGACTGCTCGTGCACACCCCCGGCGCAGGGGCGCGGTGGCCCCGGTCACACCGGTTACGGTGTGGAGCGTGACCGACGCCCCTGACCGCCCCCGCGCCGACCTGCGCCGCACCGCCGAGCGCTACCGCTCAACGCCCGCCGAGGGCGTCGAGACCCGACACGCGTTCTCCTTCTCCGGCCACTACGACCCGAAGAACACCCACTTCGGCGCGCTGCTCGCGTGCAACGAGGAACTCCTCGTCCCCGGCGCCGGGTTCGAGGAGCACAAGCACCGGGACACCGAGATCCTCACCTGGGTGCTGGAGGGCGCGCTGGCCCACCGGGACTCGCACGGGCACAGCGGCGTGGTGCGCCCGGGCATGATCCAGCACCTCAGCGCGGGCTCCGGGGTCACCCACACCGAGCGCAACCTCGGCGGCGCCACCGGGCCGGTGCGCTTCGTCCAGATGTGGCTGCAGCCGGACGAGTTCGACGCCGCCCCCAGGTACGGGCTGCGCAAGGTGGAACCGGCGGACGGCGGGTTGACGCTGCTGGCCTCCGGGCTGGAGCGGGACGCCGGGACGGACGCCCTGCGGCTGCGCCGCCGCGACGCCGCGCTGTGGCTGGCCACCGCCGGCCCGTGGCAGCCGCTGCCGCAGCTGCCGGGCGCGCCCTGGCGGTACGCGCACCTGACGGCCGGCTCGCTCGGGTACCGGACGGTCCCCGGGCCCAAGGGCGGCGGCCGTTCGATGGGTCCCGGCGACAGCGTGCGGATCACCGGGGAGGCCTTCGCCGACCCGACGGCGGGCGAGATCGGCGCCGAACTCCTGCTCTGGGAGATGCACTCGCCGGTCTCGTACGGCTAGGGCGGGGCCGACCGTTCGCGTCGGATCGACAACGCGGCGAGGTGCGTGCCCCGGCGTGGTGCGCCCGGCGGGATCGTCGGGCAGGCCCCGGGGCCTCAGCCCTGGGCGAGCTCGGCCAGGACGGCGTCGGACAGCGGCGGCCAGGCGTCGACCGACCAGGGGCCGAAGTCCCGGTCGGTGAGTGCGATGCAGGCCACGCCGGCCTGTGGGTCGACCCAGAGGAAGGTGCCGGACTGGCCGAAGTGGCCGAAGGTCCCGGGGGAGTTGGCGGTGCCGGTCCAGTGCGGGCTCTTGCCGTCGCGGATCTCGAAGCCGAGGCCCCAGTCGTTCGGGCGCTGGTGGCCGAAGCCGGGCAGTACGCCGCCGGTGCCCGGGAAGGCGACCTCGCGGGTGGCCCGGCGGACGGTCGACGGGTCCAGCAGCTTCGGGGACTGGAGTTCGGCGGCGAACCGGGTGAGGTCGGCCACCGTGGACAGGCCGCCGGCGCCGGCCGGGGACTTGCTCGCGGTGTTGATCAGGGTGTCGTGCATGCCCAGCGGTTCGAACACGGCCTCGGCCACGTACTGGTGGAAGGCGATCCCGGCGGCCTCGGCCAGGGTGTGGGCGAGCACGTCGAAGCCGGCGTTGGAGTAGAGCCGGCGGCCGCCGGGCCCGGCGAACACCCGGTGCTCGTCGAAGCCCAGGCCGGAGGTGTGGGCAAGCAGGTGGCGGACGGTCGAGCCGGGCGGGCCGGCCGGGTCGTCCAGCTCGAACACCCCCTCCTCCACGGCGACCAGTGCCGCGTAGGAGGTGAGCAGCTTGGTCACCGAGGCGAGCGGGAAGAGGTGCTGCTGGGGCCCGTGGGCGCCCAGCACCGCGCCGTCCGACCCCCGGACGACCGCCGCGGCGGCGTGGGGCACGGGCCAGTTCTCGATCATCCGCAAGCTCTCCATGCGGTCGATGCTAGCCGGGGCCCGCAGGCGGGTGGTGGGGCCACCCGGGTGTGCGGCTTGCTTGGAGTGCACTCCAACTCGGTAGCGTCGTGGTCGTCACAGGACAGGGGGAATCGATCATGGCCGCACCCGCGCGTGCCCAGGCCGATCTGCGCAGCTGCACGGAAGTGTTCAACCACCCGGTCGGCGACCCGGACCGCACGGCACGGCACACCATCAGCGAGGTCGCGGCGGCCAGCGGGCTGACCGCCCACACCCTGCGCTGGTACGAGCGGATCGGCCTGCTCGACCCGGTCGACCGCGCGGTCGGCGGCCAGCGCCGCTACAGCGACGGCGACCTGCACCGGCTGGCCTTCCTGGGCCGGTTGCGGCTGACCGGGATGTCGGTGGCGGACATGCTCAAGTACGTCGACATGGTCCGCCGCGGCGAACAGACCTACGTCGAGCGCCGACAGCTGCTGGAGGCGCAGCGCGAGGAGGTCCGGCAGAGGATCGTCGACCTCCAGGCCACCCTGTCCGTCCTCGACCACAAGATCGATCTCTACGCCGGGATGATCGCCGATGCCACCGGTGCCCCGGTCCAATGCCAGTACTACCGAGCAGAGGAAGAGCAGAGCGCATGACCCACCCCCTCCTTCCCACCGCCCCCCTCGGCACCGACGGCCCGCTGGTGGGCGTCCAGGGCCTCGGCTGCATGGGCATGAGCGAGTTCTACGGCCCGACCGACTCGGACGAGGCGCTCGCCACGCTGGACGCGGCCCTGGCGGCCGGCGTCACGCTGTTCGACACCGCGGACATGTACGGTGCCGGCCGCAACGAGGAGTTCATCGGCCCGTTCGTCCGGGCCAACCGGGACAAGGTGGTGCTCGCCACCAAGTTCGCCATCGAGCGCGACCCGGCCGATCCGACCAAGCGCGCCATCCGCAACGACCCGGAGTACATCCGCACCGCCGTGGAGGGCTCGCTGCGCCGCCTGGGCGTGGACGTCATCGACCTGTACTACATGCACCGCCGCAACCCGGACGTGCCGCTGGCCGAATCGGTCGGCGCCATGGCCGAGTTGGTCCAGGCCGGCAAGGTGCGCCACCTCGGCCTGTCCGAGGTGACCGGGGCCGAGCTGCGCGAGGCGCACGCCGTCCACCCGATCGCCGCGGTGCAGTCCGAGTGGTCGGTGTTCGCCCGTGACGTCGAGCGCTCGGCGGTGCCGGCCGCGGCCGAGCTGGGCGTCGCGTTCGTGCCGTACTCGCCGCTCGGACGCGGCTTCCTGACCGGCGCCTTCCAGGACGCCGCGACGCTGGCGGCGGACGACTTCCGCCGCACCCACCCGCGGTACACGGGTGAGAACGCCGTCGCCAACGGTGAACTGCTCACCCCGATGCGGAAGATCGCCGAGGCCCACGAGGCGACGCTCGCCCAGGTCGCGCTGGCCTGGGTGCACCAGCGGGCCGAGGTGCACGGGCTGACCGTGGTGCCGATCCCGGGCACCCGCAAGCGCAGCCGGCTGGCCGAGAACACCGCGGCGGCGACCCTGCGGCTGAGCGCGGAGGAGCTGGCGCTGCTGGAGACGCTGGCCGGTCAGGTGGCGGGGGACCGCTACGCGGACATGCGCAACACCTCGGTCGGGCGGGAATAGCGCCCGCGGGGTCCGGGGGCGGCGACTCCCCGGACCCCACGGCCCCGGCCGCTCAGGCCTTGCGGCCCATCCAGGCGGCGAGCCGGGTGTGGACGTCGGCGTCCTCGGCGACCGGCTGCACCGGGCCGAACGGGACGCCCTCGACCCGGCTCTCCGGCGGCAGGACCAGCTCGGCGACGGCCAGCGCGGTGCGGGCCACCTCGTCGTCGAGCACGAAGCCGTCGTCGAGGGCGGTGGCGATGTCCCAGCAGTGGGTGGCGAGCTCCATCACGTAGCCGCCGACCGCGATCGCTCCGGGCACCTCGCCCCAGGGGGCGAAGGTCGGGCGGCCCAGCTTGCTGTCGTCGGCCCAGGCGGCGGTCACCCGGGCGCGGGCCCGGTCCAGCACGACCGTCCAGCCGTCGTCCGACGGGTCGTCGATGGCGGCCACGACGTCCTGGGCGTGACCGCCCTCGCCCATGTACGCGAAGCGGTGGATGCCGCCGATCACGTGGTTCAGCAGCTGACGCAGCGTGTACTCCTCGCAGGGAGTGGGCCGGTCGAGGTCGGCCGGGGTGATGGTGGCGAACAGCCGGTCCAGCTGGGCGAGGGCGGTCTGGTACTGCGGGCGGGCGTCCTGGACGGCGCTCATGTGTGTTCGGCTCCCTTGTGCGGTGCGGTGGTTCGGGCCGCCCTTGCGGGCTCGGAACGCAATCTCCCAGTAAAACCTGACAACGGCCGTCAGGATTGTTGGGATCCTGGTGTCATGAAGGCCGACCGCCTGCTCTCGATCCTGCTCCTGCTCCAGACCCGCGGCCGGGTGCCCGCCACCGAACTGGCCGAACGGCTGGAGGTGTCCGTCCGCACCATCTACCGGGACGTCGAGTCGCTCTCCGCCGCCGGGGTGCCGGTGTTCACCGAACGCGGCCGGCACGGCGGCGTCAACCTGCTGCCCGGCTACCGCACCGACGTCACCGGGCTGACCGCCGACGAGGCCCGGGCGCTCTTCGTGCTCTCCGCCCGGGGCGCGCACAGCGACCTCGGGCTGGACGGCGCGCTCGGCTCGGCGCTGCGCAAGGTGATGGCGGCGCTGCCCGCCCCGCACCGCCCGGCCGCCGAGCGGGTCAGCGAGCGCATCCTGGTCGACCCGGCCCGCTGGATGCAGAGCTCCCAGGCGGGCGCCGCCGACGGCCCGGACCTGGGTGAGCTGCAGTACGCCGTGTTCGCCGACCGGCGGCTGCGGCTGCGCTACCGGCACAGCGGCACGCCCGCGCCGGTGGAGTACACCGTCGACCCGTACGGCCTGGTGAACAAGGCCGCGGTCTGGTACCTGGTGGCCGATCTGCACGGCGAGCCGCGGCTGTTCCGGGCCGACCGGGTGCTGACCGCCGAGACCACCGAGGAGACGGTGCGCCGCCGGGCCGGGGTGGCGCTCGGCGAGGCGTGGGCGGCGCTGCGCGAGCAGGTGGAGCGGCTGCCGAAGGACGTACCGGCCCGGGTGCGGGTCCGGCGCGGGCGGCTGGACATGTTCCTGCGCATCCACGGCGGCCGGGTCACGGCACCGCCGCCGGACTCGGGGGCCGGTCCGGCCGAGGAGTGGGTGGAGCTGGCGCTGGCCTTCCCGGCCCCGGCGGCCGTCCGCTCCCTGCTGGCCTTCGGCGCGGACGTCGAGGTGCTGGCCCCGGCGGCCGCCCGGCGCGAGCTGGCCCGGGCGGCGGCGGAGGCCCTGCGGCTCTACCAGGACGAGGTGTTGCCCTGACCGGGGCTAGGAGCAATGCCAGTGACTTTGTCCTCCGATCCTCGTTGGTTGTGGTGTGGCGAGGGTGGGGCAGGTCAAGTCGCCTGCGGGTGAGCGGTTGTCGGATCG
>NZ_JBHWDU010000009.1:0-20025 GCF_042734825.1 Kitasatospora sp. NPDC059648
AACCCCGCCAGCGCCGCCTTCCACTCCTCGACCTGCCCCACCCCAAGATCAACCACTCGCCAAGTCAACCATGATCAAGTGCGGTTGCAGTACTAGGGCAAACAGCGCACAGTCTGCCATCAGTTGAGCGCTCACGGTGCCGATACTGACGGATGTTCCTATCAGTTCCACACGCCGCACACCAGGATGCACGTGCATCCGGCGCTTGCATATGCCAATAGTGCGACTGCACGTGAATCGACTCTTGCATCTGCAGTGAGCGCACACCACCATGGTGCACGTGCACCTGCACATCCCTGGCAATCCCGCGGGCTCCGCGTCGACCCCACGCGCGACTCCGTGCACCGGTCCGACGGCGGTCCCCGCGCCATCGGGCGTTCGAGTGCGCGCGCGCCTGGTCGAGGGGGCGGCCGAGCGGCCGAGCGAGTCGGAGGTGACCGGCATGACCCCGGCGGGTCCAGCCGTGTCCGCCCCCTTATGGGAGGAGCTCTTCATGAGCACCGGTACGGCTTTGGCGGTTGACCCCCATGTGGTCACCTGTACGCTCGCTCCTCGCTTCGAAGCCGTGAGAACCGCGCGCGACTTCGCCCGGACGACTCTTCAGCGCTGGGGCCTGATAGAGCTGTTCGACGATGTCGCGCTGGTGGCCTCGGAACTCGTGACCAACGCGCTCCGGCATGCGATCGGCGCACGGCCCGACCCGTCGGGCGGCGCCCTGGGCGAGTACGACTTTCCCACACAGCCCACCCCGGAGGGACGGCTGCCGATCCGAATAAGCCTGGTGCACCGCGCGCGCCAGGTGGTCTGCGCGGTGAGCGATCCGAGCAGCATCGGTCCGGTGGCCCGGGAGGCGGACTTCGTCGCCGAGTCCGGCCGCGGGCTGCACCTGGTGGAGTCGTTCAGCCGTTCCTGGGGCTGGCACCCGCTGGGCAGCGGCAAGGTGGTCTGGGCGGTGTTCGAGGCGGAGCGGGCCGGCGGCAGCGGGCTCGACTACGGCACCCTGGACGGCCACCACCTGGACCGGCTCGACGGACGAGTCGAAATCGGTGGACGGCACCGGCGCTCGGCCTAGCGCCGCACGGCGCACGGCCGCCCGAGGGGCGACCCGGGAGGACCACACCCCGGGCCCTTCAGCCAGTCCCCCGCGTCGAGCCCGGCCGGGTCCCGGAACCGGCTCCGCACCGAGCGCTCCTGCACCGGAGGAGGCGGGCAGCCCGCGGGAGCACCCGCGGCACCCCGGCAGGCCCCGCCGCACGGTCCACCGCGGGACCGGACGGAAGCGGGATGGGCCGCCGCCGGGCAAAGACAAAGGCCGTCGTGGTGTCAGCACCCACGACGGCCCCCCGATGGTGGAGCAGCGGCCGGTCAGACCGCCAGGTGGTCGAACTCCCCGTCCTTGGCCCCCAGCAGCAGGGCGGCGATCTCCGCCCGGGTGTAGATGAGCGCCGGACCGTCCGGGAAGCGCGAGTTGCGCATCGCGACGTCGCCGCCCGGCAGGGCCGCGAACTCGACGCAGTTGCCCTGGGAGTTGCTGTGCCGGCTCTTCTGCCACACCACCCCCTGGAGGTCGGCGGCGGCCATCCCGTTGTAGGTGTGGTTCGAGCCGTGCGTGTCCTGCGAGTCGTGCATAGAGGTCTCCCGAAGAGCTCCGGAGTTGTCGTCCAGCGCGGCGCCCCCGGCACCCGCCGAACGAGAGGACCGGCCCCGTACCGGTCCGGGCGCAACGCCTCACTTGACGCGATGATAGCTGCAGTGCACGTGCATCAGCACGGGACGTTGCAGGTGCACGGCGCATTTTGCCGGTCGTTCCGAACTCTTCACGGACCCTTCTCCTGACGGTACGTAAACGGACATAGCCGTTGGAATCGTCGGCTCGTCCATAACCGGCCGTGAGCGGTCCCCCGCTAAATGTTGATCTTCGAATGCCGGGAGTCGCACCGCCGTGACCCTCCGTCAGGCCACCTTCCGACTGTGAGACATCTCACGCGCCCCGGACGCAACGCGCCGCCCCTCGGGACACGTCAGGGCAACTGCGCGGGCGGGAGCGGGCGTTGGGCGAGGAATGTCCGGATTGTAGGCAAACCGCCCGTACCGACGGGGCGGCGACACGGCCTCCGCACCACGACCACCCGAAACCCGTACGGCAGCCGACTGCAGGCCTGACGGGCTGATGACCTACGATCTCCGGCATGAGCACCGCAGCCATCCCGGGCGCGCCACTGCCCGTCCGCACTCCAGGCTCCCGTGCGCGGGGGCGCCACCGCCGCCCCGAGCGCCCCGAGATCCGCACCGGCTCGCCGGCCCTGGTGCTCGCCGTGCCCGCGACCGCGGGGCCCGAGTCCCGTTCGGTCGTCGAGGAGCTGCTGTCGATCGTCCGCAGCGAGCACGCCGGCGTCCAGGCCGCGGTCGGCTACCTCCCGGCCGACGGCGCCGAGGCCGGCGGTTCCGAGGACCGCACCGTGGCGGAGCTGCTGGCGGCGGCCGCCGAGGCCGGGCTGCCGACGCCCGTCGTGGTGCCGCTGGTGCCCGGTCCGCACGGCTTCCTGACCGGGCTTCACGCCCTCGCCGCGGAGTACGGCGCGACCGTCACCGACGCGCTGGGCCCGCACCCGCTGCTCGCCGAGGCCGTCCACGTGCGACTGTCCGAGGCCGGGCTGGCCCGGGCCGACCGGGCCCGGCTGTTCGCCATCGCGACCGCCGCCGACGGCGTCGTGCTGACCACCGTGGGCGGCGAGGACGCGGCCGCCGCGGCCGGCATCACCGGCGTGCTGCTGGCCGCCCGACTGGCCGTCCCGGTCGTCGCCGCCGCGCTCGACGTGCCCGGATCGGTCGCCGGCGCCGTCGACCACCTCAAGGAGACCGGCGCCCAGCGCCCGGCGCTGGCCCCGCTCGTCATCGGCCCGGAGGCGGACTCCGAGCTGCTCGCCACGGCCGCCGAGGAGACCGGCTGCCCGTCGGCGGCGCCGCTGGGCGCCTACCCGACCGTCGGCCAGCTGATCGCCTCCACCTACCTGGCCGCGCTGCCGACGCCGTCGGCGGAGGAGCTCGCCGAGGCGGAGGCGGAGGCCGCCGCCACCGCCGGGGCCGGGGAGGGCTCCCGACGCGCCCACGCGGCCACTGAGGGGCCCGTGGAGGGCTGACGGACCCGCGCGGCCACCCGTCGCCGCACCCGCACCACCGAAGGGCCCGGAACGACCGCGTTCCGGGCCCTTTTCGCTTGTTCGGATTGCCCCGCAGGCGAGTTAAGCGGCCATTGCCACGTAATGTCCGTTCTGGTGCATTTTGTCGATGAATAGCCGAGGCATCACCGGGCGCTCGAATCCTGGGCACCTTCCAGCCCGACGAGCGCGCCGCTCCACGCTCCAACGCCCCGTCACATCGCTCCTGAGGCGGAGCCAGTTTTGTGAATTCACCGCAGAATTGCCGGAGAACGATCATTTCTGATCATGAAATTCGAGCCGTTCGGCCTTTTTTCGTAAACCGTGATGCGCATCACAGGTATTTGCAGTTCGAACTTAAGTCTGCTTAACGTGCTCCCCGTTCGTGACCACACGGACCCAGTTCATCCGCGACGCCGAGTCCTGCCGTCGGATGTCCTGGCAGCGCGAAAACGCATCACGGCAGGAGCGGGGGAACCACAGGTAAGTCGCCCCGGACCGCTTTCCCGGAAAAGGTCCTGGGCTAGGGGTGAAGCCGCGCCACAGCGCGGCCGGGCAACTCCAGCCCGAATCCGACAGCTCACCTCGCAGGCGTGGGAGAGGACCGCGTCTTCATGCTGCCTTCCAACGGCAACCGCCTGTCCAGCCGCACTCGTCGCGTGATCGCCGCCCTCGGCGTGGCGGGCGTCGGCCTCACCGTCCCCTGCCTCACTACCGGCACCGCCGACGCCGCCTCCGTCGCCACCTGGGACAAGGTCGCCCAGTGCGAGAGCAGCGGCAACTGGAGCATCAACACCGGCAACGGCTTCTACGGCGGCCTGCAGTTCACCTCCAGCACCTGGGCCGCCTTCGGCGGCACCGCGTACGCGCCGCAGGCCAACCTCGCCACCAAGGACCAGCAGATCGCCGTCGCCGAGAAGGTCCTCGCCTCGCAGGGCCCCGGCGCCTGGCCGGTCTGCTCGGTCCAGGCCGGTCTGACCCAGGGCGGCGCCCCGGCCTCCGTCGACACCTCGACGGCCGCCAAGCCGGCCGCCAAGCCGACCCAGAGCCCGGCTCCGGTCGCGGCGCCCGCCAAGCCGGCCGCGCCCGCCCAGGACCAGGCCTCCGGTGACTCCGCCTCGGCCTCCGCCAAGTCCGCCACCAGCGGCTGGGCGAAGCAGCACCCGGCGCAGACCGGCGACTACACCGTCGTCAAGGGTGACTGGCTGTCCTCGATCGCCGAGAAGCACAACGTCCAGGGCGGCTGGCAGCACCTGTACGAGCTCAACCGCAGCACCCTCACCGAGGGCCCGGACACCATCTACCCGGGCCAGCAGCTGACCTTCGGTGACGGCACCTCGGCCCAGGCCGACCAGTCCTCCACCGCCAAGTCCGGCTCGGACTTCACCTGGTTCGACCGCTCGCAGAAGTCCGGCCAGGCTTCGAACGGCGCTGTGGCGGCCGCCAAGCCGATCGCCCAGACCAAGGCCCCGGCCGCCAAGCCCGCCTCGAAGCCGGCCGCCCAGACCCAGGCCCCGGCTGCCACCGGCAGCATGGCCGCCGCGGTCTCCTTCGCCGAGTCGAAGGTCGGCCAGGCCTACGTCTACGGCGGCACCGGCAACGGTGGCTGGGACTGCTCCGGCCTGACCCAGGCCGCGCTGCGCGCCGCGGGCATCAACATCCCGCGCGTCGCCGCCGACCAGGCCGCCGCCAGCACCCACGTGTCGCTGGACAGCCTCCAGCCGGGCGACCTGCTCTTCTGGTCGAACAACGGTCAGAACTCCGGCGTCTACCACGTCGCCATCTACGTCGGCGGCGGCCAGTACGTCGAGGCCGCCAACCCGAGCTCGGGCGTCCGCCTCCAGACCATCGCCAACTGGGCCCCGGACTTCGCCGGCCGGGTCTGAGCACCGCGAACACCGAACGGCTGACAGAGGACAGCTGACGGACGACGGATTCCATCACCTCTCATCCGTCAGCCCTCAGCCGTCACCGGACCGCCCCGGGGAAGAGCCCGCTCACTCCTCCCCGGGGCTTCGGCGCACCCGGACGACCGGGCCCGCGGCGCCCGGTGCCGCATGGTCGGACTCCGACGCAGCGGGCATGCTGCTGCTCCGCACCCGAGGAGGAGTCACCATGGCCCAGATCACCGTCACGCTCGACGCGAACCTCGCGATCGACGCGATGCTGCTCTCCGGTACCAAGAACCCCCAGGAGGCCGTCGAACTGGTACTGCGCGACTACCTGGCCCGCGGCCGCCGCACCGAGACCCGGACCGGCGACGCCGCCGACGGCCGACGGGTCTCCACCGACCGCCGGAACGTCCAGGAGGGCTGACCGGGCAACGAACGCCGACGAGCCCCGGAGAGCAACCGCCCTCCGGGGCCCGTCGGTTGACCCGGTCCGCCGACCGATCGGCTCAGCGCGCGCAGGCCCCCGTGGAGCCCCGCATCACCAGCTCCGGCTGGAACATGAACTCCCCGCGCTGGGCGGCGTTCCCACCGACCTCCTCCAGCAGCGCGTCCACCGCCGCCGTCGCCATCGCCTCGACCGGCTGGCGGATCGTGGTCAGCGGCGGCTCGGTGAAGGCGATCAGCGGCGAGTCGTCGAAGCCGACCACCGAGACGTCGTGCGGCACCGACAGCCCGCGCTGCCGCACCGCCCGGATCGCCCCGAGCGCCATCATGTCGCTCCCGCAGACGATCGCCGTGCAGCCCTTGTCGAGCAGCGCTCCGGCCGCCGCGTGCCCGCCCTCCACGCTGAACAGCGTGTGGTGGACGAGGCCTTCCGCCTCCTCCTGGCCGAGCCCGAGCACCTCGCGCATCGCCGCCGTGAAGCCCTCGATCTTGCGCAGCACCGGCACGTACCGCCGCTGCCCCACCGCCAGGCCGATCCGCTCGTGCCCGAGTTCGGCCAGGTGCTGGACGGCCATCCACATCGCGGACCGGTCGTCCGGCGAGATGAACGGCGCGTCGATCTTCTCGCTGAAGCCGTTGATCAGCACGAACGGCACCCCGCGCCCGGCCAGCCGGGCGTAGCGGTCGTGGTCGGCCGTGGAGTCGGCGTGCAGCCCGGAGACGAAGACGATGCCCGCCACGCCCCGGTCGACCAGCATCTCGACCAGTTCGTCCTCGGTGGACCCGCCCGGGGTCTGGGTGCACAGCACCGGCGTGAAGCCGTGCCGGCTGAGCACCTGCTCGATCACCTGCGCCAGCGCGGGGAAGATCGGGTTGCTCAACTCCGGCGTGATCAGCCCGATCAGCCCGGCACTGCGCTGGCGCAGCCGGGTCGGCCGCTCGTAGCCGAGCACGTCCAGCGCCGCCAGGACGGTCTGCCTGGTGGCGGCGGAGACGTTCGCCTTGCCGTTGAGCACGCGGGAGACGGTGGCTTCGCTGACCCCCGCCTGTGCCGCGATGTCTGAGAGTCGCGCCGTAGTCACGGTCCCAGAGCCTATTGCAACCACGTCAGACCGCCCACCAGCCGGTGGCGTCCGGAGCGAGCACCGTCTCGCCGCCGTCCAGCACGAGTTCGGTCGAGGCGAGCAGCAGTCGGCCCGGGGCGGCGATCCGCACCGGCTCGCCGGTGGTGTTCACCGTGCAGACGAAGGAGCCGCGCCGGAAGGCGAGGGTGCCCTCGGGGCCGTCCAGCCACTCGACCCCGGTGCCGGCGCCCAGGTCGGGGTGTGCCCGTCGGACGGCCAGCGCGCTGCGGTAGAGCTCCAGGGTGGAGGACGGGTCGCCGGTCTGCGCCTCGACGCTCAGTTCGGCCCACTCGGCCGGCTGCGGCAGCCAGGACGGCCCGCCCTCGACCGGTCCGAAGCCGTACGGGGCCTCGCTGCCGGACCACGGGATCGGGACGCGGCAGCCGTCGCGGTAGCCGTCCTGGCCGGCCTGGCGGAAGAAGGACGGGTCCTGGCGGACCTCGTCCGGCAGGTCGGTGACGTCCGGCAGGCCGAGCTCCTCGCCCTGGTACACGTACGCCGAGCCGGGCAGCGCGAGCATCAGCAGGGTGGCGGCGCGGGCGCGGCGCAGGCCGAGCGCGCGGTCGCCGGGGGTGCGGATCTGGGTGCCGAGGCCGGGCTCGTTGGCGAAGCGGGTGGCGTGCCGGGTGACGTCGTGGTTGGACAGCACCCAGGTGGTGGGGGCGTCGACCGGACGCATCGAGTCGAGCGAGACGTCGATCACCTCGCGCAGCGCGGCGGCATCCCAGTCGGTGCCCAGGTACTGGAAGTTGAAGGCCTGGTGCAGCTCGTCGGGGCGGACGTAGTTGGCGGTGCGCTGGACGGTCGGGGTCCAGGCCTCGGCGACGCCGATCCGCTGCCCCGGGTATTCGTCGAGGATCCGGCGCCAGCTGCGGTAGATCTCGTGCACGCCGTCCTGGTCGAAGAACGGCATGACGTCGTTGCCGAGCAGCTTGAGCTGGTCGGCGCCGCCGAGGTCGGGCAGGCCGGGGGCCTTGACCAGGCCGTGGGCGACGTCGATGCGGAAGCCGTCCACACCCATGTCCAGCCAGAACCGCAGGATCGAGCGGAACTCGTCGGCGACGGCGGGGTTCTCCCAGTTGAAGTCGGGCTGCTCCGGGGCGAACAGGTGCAGGTACCAGTCGCCGGGGGTGCCGTCCGGGTTCTCGGTGCGGGTCCAGGCCGGGCCGCCGAAGATGGACTCCCAGTCGTTGGGCGGCAGTTCGCCCTGCTCACCCTTGCCGGGGCGGAAGTGGTAGCGCTCGCGCAGCGGGGAGCCGGGGCCCTCCCGCAGGGCGCGCTGGAACCACTCGTGCTGATCCGAGGAGTGGTTGGGGACGAGGTCGACGATGATCCGCAGACCCAGCTGGTGGGCGTCGCGGATCAGCGCGTCGGCGTCCAGCAGGGTGCCGAACATCGGGTCCACGGCGCGGTAGTCGGCGACGTCGTACCCGGCGTCGGCCTGCGGCGAGGCGTAGAACGGGGAGAGCCAGACGGCGTCCACGCCGAGGTCGCGCAGGTACGGCAGGCGGCTGCGGATGCCGGGCAGGTCGCCCATGCCGTCCCCGTTGGAGTCGGCGAAGCTGCGCGGGTACACCTGGTAGATGACCGCGTCCCGCCACCAGCCTCTGGACGCGCCGCCAGTCACAGGAGCCGGGGGGGCCGCCTCGTGGGCGGTGTCGGCGGCAGGCCGGGAGGTGTCGGCCAGGTTCTGGGTCATGGACGGTATCCCTTGGGGACTAGAGGAGCGGGGAGCGCTGGGTCGTCGGGCAGCGCCGGAACGGCGGTGGGCCTCAGGACTTGGAGGCACCGGCGGTCAGGCCGGTGACCAGGTGGCGCTGCACCAGGTAGAAGAAGGCCGCGGAGGGGATCGCGATCAGCACCGCCGTGGCGGCCATCAGGTTCCACTGGGCGTCGTGCTCGCTGACGAAGCTCTGCAGGCCGACGGCCAGCGTGTACTTGTCGGAGCTGAGCATGAAGGTGGAGGCGAACGGCACCTCGGCCCAGTAGGTGAGGAAGGAGTAGAAGGCGGCCACCGCCAGGCCCGGGCGGGCGAGGGGCAGCACCAGTCGCCAGAAGGTGCCGAACGGGCTGAGCCCGTCGACCCGGCCGGCCTCGTCGATCTCCACCGGGATGGTGTCGAAGTAGCCCTTCATCAGCCAGGCGCAGTACGGCACGGTGGTGGTCGAGTAGACCAGGATCAGGCCGGTGTAGCTGTCCAGCAGCCCGAGTTCGGAGAGCATCGTGTACATCGGCACGATCAGCACCGCGATCGGGAACATCTGGGTGACCAGCAGCGACCACATCAGCGGCTTGTGCCCGGGGAACTTCATCCGGGAGACGGCGTAGCCGGTGGTGGCCGCGAGCAGCACGCCGAACACGGTGGTGACGCCGGAGACCAGCAGGGCGTTGCCGAACCAGGTGAAGAAGTCGGTGTCGGCCAGCACGTGCTGGTAGTTCGACAGCGTGAGCTTGCCGAAGATCTTGCCGGGGTGGAGGTAGTCGGTCTTGTCCGGTCCGAGCGAGACGAAGAGGATCCAGCCGACCGGGAACAGCGCGATCAGGCTGGCCAGGATCAGGACGCCGTGGGACAGCGCCTTGGACAGCGGGCTGCTCTCGCCGCGCGGCCGGAACCTGGCGGGCCGGGCGGCCGGGGCCGCGGTCGCCGCGGGGGCGGGGCGTTCGGTGGTGGTGCTCATCGGGTTACCTGCCTTCGTGGGTCAACTGGGTCCGGGGCCTCAGCCGTTGGCCTGCTCGTTGCGGGCGAGCCAGCGCCGGTAGAAGGCGGTGAAGACGATCAGGATGGACAGCAGGATCACGCCGTACGAGGCGGACTGCGCGAAGTCCTGGGGGATCTGGCCGAAGGCGAGGCGGTAGGCCCAGGTGACCAGCAGCTGGGCGTCGGGGGCGCCCTTGCCGAACAGCAGGAAGATGACGTTGAACTGGTTGAACGTCCAGATCACACCGAGCAGCACGACGGTGGAGGAGACGCTGCGCAGCCCGGGCAGGGTGATGTGGCGGAACTGCTGCCAGCGGGTGGCGCCGTCCATCTCGGCGGCCTCGTACAGCTCGGCCGGGATCGCCTGCAGGCCGCCGAGCAGCGAGATCATCATGAACGGCACGCCGGCCCAGGTGTTGACCAGGATCGCGGCCGCCTTCTGCGCCCAAGGGTCGGTGAGCCAGCCGGGCTCGGGCAGGTGCAGGCTGGACAGCACCGTGTTGACGACGCCGCCGTCGGAGAGCATCAGGCGCCAGGAGAAGACGGTGACGAAGGTCGGTACGGCCCACGGGAGGATGAGCAGCATCCGGTAGGCGGCACGTCCGCGCAGCTTCTTGTTGAGCAGGACGGCGAGGCCGAGGCCGAGGGTGTAGTGCAGGCAGACGCAGATGACCGTCCAGGCGATGGTCCACACGAAGTGGGACCAGAACCGGTCGTACGAGCCGGGGCCCCAGAGGATGTCGGCGTAGTTGTGGAAGCCGATGTACTGGTAGCTGGCCGGGATCTCGTTGACGCCGATGTGGCGGGCGACGTTGAGGCTGTTGGCGTCGGTGAGAGTCAGCCAGATGCCCTGGACGAGCGGGTAGAACACCAGGACGCCGAGCACCAGCACGACCGGGGCGATCATCGCGTAGGCGTACCAGTGCCTGGCGTAGGAGCGCTTGAGGCGTTCCAGCAGGCCCGGACGCTGATCGCGCTCCCGGCTGCCCTTGCCGGTGGCGCCCTGCACGGCGACTGACATCGTTTGCACCTTCTCGGGGGGAAGTCTCGGGGGAGCCGACGGCCCGGCCCGCCGGTGTCGGCGGGCCGGGCTGCGGGGACTACTTGGCGAAGCCCGGCAGGAGCTTGGCGTAGTCCGTGGCCACGGTGTTCAGCGCGTCCTGGGTGCCGGTGCCCTGGACGGCCTTGCCCAGGTTGGTGCCGAGCGAGTCGAACAGCGAGCCGTACTCAGGCAGTTCGGGGCGCGGCTTGGCGCTGCCGAGGATGGCCTGGAAGCCGGCGATGCCCGGGTCGGCCTTGACGTCGGCGGTGTAGGCGTCGGAGCGGGTCGGCAGGGTGGAGTTCTTCTGCGCGATGAAGGCCTGGCTCTCGGCCGAGGTCATGAAGGCGGCGAACTTCTCGGCGGCGGCCTTGTGGGCCTTGTCGGCACCGGCGTAGACGGCGATGTTGTGGCCGCCGGTGGGGGCGCCGGCCTTGCCGCCGGAGCCGGCCGGGACGGGGGCGATGCCGAGGTTCTTCTTGTCGGCGAAGGCGGAGCCCTTGTAGATGTTGGTGATCTCCCAGGGGCCCTGGATGATCGCCGCGACCTTGCCGCTGTTGAAGGCGTCCATCATGTGGGCGTAGGCGTCGGTGGTGACGTCGGCCTTGGCCGTGCCGGGCGAGGTGAACATCGACTTGTAGGTCTCGATGCCCTTGACGGCCTCGGGCGAGGTGATGGTGATCTTCTTGTTGGCGGCGTCGACGGTGTCGGTGCCCTCGCCGAACAGGAACGGCATCGCGTAGTAGCCGTCGGCGGCCTTCAGCCAGAAGCCGTCGACGCCCGCCTTGTCCTTGATGGCGGCGGCGTCGGTCTTCAGCTCGTCCCAGGTCTTGGGGGCGTCGGTGATGCCGGCCTTGGCGAACAGGTCCTTGTTGTAGAGGAAGCCGAGGGTGTCGGTGACCAGCGGGACGCCGTACAGCTTGCCGTCGTACTTGGCCTGCTGGATCAGGCTGGGCTGGAAGGCGGAGGTGTCGGCGGCGGCCGGGGTGCCGTCCAGCGGCTCCAGGAAGCCGGCCTTGGCGAAGGCGGCGGTCCAGCCGACGTCGGAGCGGAACACGTCCGGTGCGCCCTTGGCCCCCATGGCGGTCTGCAGCTTGTTCTGCGCCTGGTCGAACGGCACGTTGACGAAGTTGACCTTGACGTTCGGGTTGGCCGCCTCGAACTTCTTGGCCAGTTCCTGGTAGTTCGGAGCCTCGTTGGTGGCGTTCGACGTGTCCCAGTACGTGAGGGTGACCGGGCCGTCGGCCTTGCTGTCCGAGCCGGAGCCGCCACTGCTGCCACAGGCAGCCATCGAGACCGCGAGGGCCACAACGAGGGCAGAGGCCGCGATGCCACGCCGCATGAGAACTCCTTGGGAGGGTGGGGGTGCCCGAGATGTTGGAAGACAGGCGCATAATGGCTGCCTCGTGCCGACCGCACCGTTGCTGCCGTCGGGCTCGGAAGGAAGTTAACAGCGGCGCAAGAGTGACGGAAAGTCCTTGCAGCAAGTTTCTGCAAGAAACGCCGATTGTTACGTCCGCGTGTCCTGGACGTAGCCGCGCGGTAGTTGACGGCGCGGCGCAATGTCCGACTTCGCCCGCTTCACCCCGGTCCTGGATGGCCGGCGCGACCACCGTGCGTGGCTGAAAGGCGCTTGCAGCAGACTGGACGCATGCGCATCAGAGCCGTCACCGAGGACGAACTGCCCCTGCTGGGCGAACTGGAGCGGGCCGCCGGAGCCCCCTTCGCCGGGATCGGGATGCCGGAGATCGCCGAGGACGAACCCCCGACCCCGGAGGAGCTCGCCCCCTATCTGGAACACGGCACCGCCCTGGTCGCCGAGGCCGCGGACGGGACCATCGCCGGCTACCTGCTGGCCGAGCCGGTGGACGGCGCGTTGCACGTCGAACAGGTCTCGGTCCACCCCGACCACGCCCGCCGCGGCATCGGCCGGGCGCTCATCGAGCACCTCGCCGAGGGCACCGACGCCCCCGCGCTCACCCTGACCACCTTCGCGGACGTTCCCTGGAACGCCCCCTACTACGCCCGCTGCGGCTTCCGCCCGCTGACCGACGCCGAACTCACCCCCGGCCTGCGCGGGATCCGCCGCAGGGAGGCCGAGCACGGCCTCGACCGCTGGCCCCGGCTCTGCATGCGCCGGGACCTCGGCCGACCGGTCAGCTGACCCCGAGCCGCAGCACGGTGGTCGAGCGGAACTCCTCCCCCGGCCGCAGCTCGGTGCTCGGGAAGGCCGGGTGGTGCGGGGAGTCCGGGAAGTGCTGGGTCTCCAGCGCGATCCCGGCGAACGGCCCGTACGGCACCCCCCGCGCGCCGGTGACCGCGCCCTGGAACTTGTTCGCCGTGTAGACCTGGACGCCCGGCTCGGTGGTCAGCACCTCCAGGGTGCGGCCGCTGACCGGGTCCTCCAGCAGCGCCGCCCGCGCCGGCCCGCCGTCCGCCGGGCGGGCGCGCAGCACCCAGTTGTGGTCGTAGCCGCCCGGGCCGACCAGCTGCGGGTGGTCGTCGTGCACCGACTTGCCGATCGGGGTGGCCACGGTGAAGTCGAAGGGCGTGCCGGCCACCGGCTCGGTCCGCCCGTACGGGATCTGCCGCTCGTCGGCCGGGGTGTACTCGTCGGCGTCCAGGGTGAGCAGGTGGCCGAGGACGTCGCCGCTGCCCTCACCCGCGAGGTTGAAGTAGGCGTGGTTGGTCAGGTTGACGACGGTCGGCTTGTTGGTGACGGCCCGGTAGTCGATCACCAGCTCGCCGCCCGCCCCCGGGGCGTACGACAGGGTGTAGGAGACGGTGACGTCCAGCGCGCCCGGGAAGCCCTGGTCGCCGTCCGGGCTGTGCAGCCGCAGCAGCACCCCGCCCTCGACCGGCTCGGCCGCCCACATCCGCTGGGCGAAGCCGTCCGGGCCGCCGTGGATGGTCATCCCGCCGCCGGTCGGGGCCAGCGGGTGGTTCTGGCCGTCGATGGTGACGCTGGAGCCGTCGATCCGGTTGGCGTACCGGCCGACCACCGTGCCGTAGTGCCGCGCGGGGCCCAGGATCTGCGCCAGCTCGTCCGTGGACAGCAGCAGTTGGGCCGTACGTCCGACCCGGTCCGGCGCGCTGAGGGTGTGCAGGGTGGCGCCGAGGGTGAGCACGCTCGCCTCGAACGGGCCAGCCGTCAGCGTCCAGCGCTGGATCGCCGCGCCCGCGCCCGAGGGGTCGAGGGGTTCGCGGCGCACCGTGGTGGCCTCGCTCGCCATGGCCTGCTCCTCACTGGCGGCGGCAGTGTGCCGCCTCCGCCCGGTCCCGGTCCGTCCGGGGGCGTCGCGGCGGCCCCCGTGGTGTCGGTCAGCCTAGCGAGGGCGGCACCCGTGGGGGCGCTTCCATGCCTCCGCGCGCCGTACGAACGCCCCCGGCCGCCCGCCCCTCTCACGGCCGCCGCCCTCCGCTGCCCTCCCCGGGCCCTCGCCGTGCCGCACGCGCCGCTACTCCGGCGGCTCCTCGCCCTGCCGCTGCTCCAGTCCCAGCGCCGAGGCCAGCCCGTCCGGCCCGGTGCCCGCCTTGCGGTAGACCGCCGCCAGCCGCCGGTTGACCAGACTCAGGTGCACCCCGAGCTGCTCGGCGATCCGCTGCGGCGGCACGCCCTTGACCGCCAGGTTGGCCACCTCCCGCTCCGGCCCGCTGAGCGCCTCCAGCGTCTCCCGGAAGTCGTGCAGCCCCAGCCGGTTGGGCCGCAGCCCGTAGTTGGCCAGCTCCCGCCGGGCCCGGTCGACCAGCTTCTCCGCCGAGCAGTGCTGGGCCAGCTCGATGCCCTGGTACAGGTACTCCTGGGCGTCCTCCAGCCGTCCGACCCGACGCAGCGCGGCACCGAGGTCGACCAGCGCGACGGCGTGCTCGTACCCGGCCGGGGACTGCCCGAGGTGCTCCACGGCCTGCTCCAGCAGCTCCACCGCCTGCTGGCCGTCCTCGATGCTCGCCTGCAGTCGCAGCGCGCTGCCGATCGCCGAGGCGGTGCCGAAGGTGCGGGCGTCCCCGACGGCCCTCTGGGCGTACTCGCGGGCGCGCTCGGGCTCGTCGGCCGCGATCGCGATCGCGAGGTGGCCTGCCCACGGCGCCCAGACGGTGTTGCGCCAGCCGCGGACCTCCAGCTGGGCCCCGGCCTCGGTGAGCGCGGCGGCCGCTCCGGCGTGCCGGTTCTTGGCGACCAGCAGCTTGCCGTACAGCGAGGCGGCGTCCGGCAGCACCATAGCGGTCGCGTGGTACGGCGGGTGGAAGCCGAACGTGTTGGCCTCCTCCCAGGCCTCCTCGACCCGGCCGCGGGCGATGAGCGTGTCCACCAGCACGCCGACGGCGTCCCAGGCCAGCGGCAGCTTGGCCCCGATCCGCTCGGAGATGCGGTAGGCCCGGCGCAGGAAGTCCTCCGCCTCGGCGAGCAGCCCGCGGCGGAACCGGGCCAGCCCCATCAGGAAGTACGCGAAGCCCCGGTGGGCACCGCTCCAACCGGCCACCTCGAACTGGATGATGGCGTCCGCGGCCAGCCGCTCGGCCTGGGCGATGCGGTCGTTGTAGATGTACGTGAGGCAGAGCATCGAGGGCAGTTCGAAGCCCCAGGTGGTGTCGGTCCAGCCGAGGCCCTTGGGCAGCCGACCGCCGTCAAGGGCCTCGTCGGCCAGCGCCAGCGCCTCCGCGGAGGAGGCGCCGCGCAGGGTCAGGTCCCAGGCGCGCATGGCGAGCACGGCCCGGTCGGCGGCCTCCCGGCCGGTCAGGTTCAGGCACAGCTCTTCGAGCCGGGCGGAGCGGCCGGGGCCGTCCTCCTCGGACTTGCGGAAGGCGTGCCACATGAAGGAGGCCGCCTGGAGCCGCTGGCGCCGGACCGGGTCGGCGGTCTTCTCGGCCTCCTCCTGGCAGACCAGGGCGGCCTGGCCCAGTTCACCGCTGTGGGCGAGCACCTCGGAGAGCCGGAAGGTGGCGTCCACCCGCAGTTCGGGGCGCAGCGGCCCCTCGTCGGGGTCGAGGGCCAGCCGGAGCTGGTTGACGGTGGCGCCGGGGTCGGTGAGCAGTGCGGAGCAGCCGAGCTCGTACAGCACCTCGGCCTTGATGTCGTCGGCGGGCGGCTCGTTGAGCGCGCGGTGCAGGCAGCGCTGGGCGGCCTCGGGAGCGCCGATCAGCTGGTGCTCGACGGCGGCGCGGCGCAGCTTCTTGACGATCCGGTCGTCGCCCTCGCCGGAGTGGGTCTCGACCAGGTGACGGGAGGCGGCGAGCAGGCCGAGCCCGGCGTTCTCGATCTCGACGGCGGCGATGCCGTGCATGCCGAGGCGGGTGGCGTCCGGCATGGTGTTGTAGATGGAGCTGGCGATCAGCGGGTGGACGAACTCCAGGTTCCCGTTGGGCGCCTGGGTGAGCACGCGCTGCTTGCGCAGCTGCTTGATGGACTCCCGGGCGCCCTCGGTGCTCTGGGTGGAGATCCGGGTGGCGAGGTCGACCCGGATGTCGGTGCCCAGCATCGCGCAGGCCCAGGCGAAGCGCAGGGTGGCGGGGCCGAGCCGGTCCAGCCAGCTCTTGAGGGTCATTCCGGTGGCGTCGACGGCGAGTTCCCGCAGCTGCCGGGAGTTCTCCTCGACCGGTTCGAGCTCCTGCTCGCGTACCTGGTCGAGCAGGCGGCCGGCTTCGAACGGGTTGCCGTTGACGACGTTCCAGAACTCGTAGCAGAAGGCGTCCTCGGCCTTGTCGCCGAGTTCGGCGCGAATCATGTCGGTGACGGAGCTCAGGGTGAGCCGGCTGAGTTCGTGCTTGCGGCTGGCGAGGTTGAGGACGCCCCGGCGCAGGTCCTGGGTCTCGGCCGGCCAGTCGTTCTCGTCCTCGCGGAAGGCGAAGACCAGCAGTACGGGCAGTTCGCCGGAGCGGACGGCGAACTTGGCGAGCCAGGAGAGGGATTCGGCGTCCGCCCAGTGCAGGTCGTCGACGATCATCACCATCGGCGCGCGGCGCGGCGCGAGTTGGGTGAGGACGTAGTCGAGGCCGTCGCGCACGCCCTGGGGGTCGAGGCGGCGCGCGCCGGCCTTGGGCTGCTTGAGCCCCATGGCCGGTCCGACGACCTCTTCCCAGGTGCCCATGACCTGGCGGAACTCGTCGGCCTCCAGCTTGGTCAGGACGGGCTGGAGGAGCTGGCGCAGCACGTGGTACGGCTCCTTGAACTGCTGTTCGCCACCGCGCGCGAACAGCACGCTGGCGCCCTCCCGCAGGCTGGCGAGCCGTCGGACCTCGTGCAGCAGGCTGGTCTTGCCGATGCCGGGACGGCCGGAGAAGGCGAGCAGTTCGCCGATCTCGGTGCCGCCGGCGGCGAACTCGCGACAGAGGCGGTCGACGGCCGCTTCGACGGAGCGCAGTTCGGCGTCGCGGTCGCGCAGCCGGACCCGGACCGCCGGTCCGTCGTCGACCTGGCCGGACCCGGTTCCCGTCCGAAGTTCGTTGCCCTGATCGGTCACCGTCGCGCCTCCGCCTCACCCGCTCGCGGCACGGCTCCGCCGCCGCGCGGAGGGAGCCGGTCCATCACTGTTCGTGGAGCCGAGGTTAGCGCCGCGTTGGGCACTCCGTGGGACATTCGTGCAGGCTGGGGCGGACGGTGAGGGTTCGGACGGCTTGCCAAGGGCAATTGCCCTATATCCCTAACGTCCGATCATTGCATCAGATACCCTACGGGCCGCGAGGCGCGGATGATCTTGCGCTATCCACCCTCACCCGCCGCGCCCCGTCGCGTCAACTCCCCCCACGAGAAGTGCTCGAACCATAAGCGCCCCCACCCTCCGCTGCACCGGGAGTCCGATGTCTGACGACAACTCACTTCAGATCCCGTTCCCGTACCGCCGCAGTCCGCACGGCCCGTACGCCACCGCACTGCACCGGGACTGGCTGATCCGCCACCCGCTGCTGCCCGACGCCGACCACCCGGGCTACGCGCACTGGGAGGTGGTCGACCTCGCCGCGCTCGGTTACCCGGACGCCGGTCCGGACGAACTCGCTCTGGCGGCCGACCTGATGGGCTTCTATTTCTTGTTCGACGACCAGTTCGACGGGCCCCTCGGACGCCGCCCCACCGAGGTCGCCCCGATCTGCGAGCGCCTGATCGCCGTCCTGCACGGCGCCCGGCCCGACCAGCGCTCCCCCGTCGAGACCGCCTTCGCCGACCTGTGGGCCCGCAGCGTGCACGGCATGCCCGCCCGCTGGCAGGCCCGGGCCGCCTACAACTGGGAGTACTACTTCGCCAGTCACCCGGCGGAGGCGGCCGGCCGGATCTCCGCCCGGCCGCCGGACCGCGGCGGCTACCTGGAGCTCAGACGGGGCACCGCGGCGATGGAGACGATCTTCGACATGGTCGAACGGATCGGCCAGTTCGAGGTCCCCGCCTCCGTGCTGCACCACCCGGTGCTCCGTCAGATCCGCCAGTTGGCCGCCGACATACCGTCCCTCAGCAACGACGTGCGCTCCTTCCCGCTCGAAGCCCCGCGCGGCGACGTCAACAACCTGGTGATGATCGTCCAGCGCGAGCGCCGGTGCTCCGCCGAGGAGGCCTGCTCCGCGGTGATGGCGGAGGCGCAGCTGATGGTCGAGCGCTGTGCCGAGCTGCACGAGCGACTGCCCGACGTCTTCCGGGAGCTGGGCCTCTCGCGGATCGAACGCACGATCGCCCTGCGCTACGCCGACGGGCTGATCACCTGGCTGGCCGGCTACCTGAGCTGGGAGGCCCGCACCGGCCGGTACCACGCGGTCTGAACGGCCCCGCCCCTCGGACGTCGGAGCACCACCTGCGGCCGCCCGGCGACGACCGGAACGCGTACCCTCCGTACGGGCCCGGCGTACGGACGGTAGCCGCGGCGCGCGCCCGGCGGTTATCGTGCTCGTCGGCGGGCGCCCCGGCGGGGCGCCGCCCGACTGCGTGTCCGCACCCTCCCGCCGGGCCGCTCCCGGACCGGGGACGGCCCGGCGCGCCACCCCCGGTCCGACCGGCGCCGGGGGCGCCCGACGTCGCGAGGAGACACAGAGCATGACGGTCTACCAGCCCCCCGGCGCGCCCGGCAGCATCGTCGCCTACCGTTCCCGGTACGACCACTGGATCGGCGGCGGATGGGCGCCCCCGGTGCGCGGCGAGTACTTCGGCAACCCGACGCCGGTCACCGGCGAGGTGTTCACCGAGGTCGCCCGCGGCACCGCGGAGGACATCGAGGCCGCCCTGGACGCGGCGCACGCCGCCGCCCCCGCCTGGGGCCGCACCTCCGCCGCCGAGCGGGCGCAGGTCCTGCTGCGGATCGCCGACCGGATGGAGGCCAACCTGGAGCAGCTGGCCGTCGCGGAGAGCTGGGAGAACGGCAAGCCGGTGCGCGAGACGCTGGCCGCCGACCTCCCGCTCGCCGTCGACCACCTGCGCTACTTCGCCGGCGCACTGCGGGCCCAGGAGGGCAGCCTCTCCCAGCTGGACGAGGACACCGTGGCGTACCACTTCCACGAGCCGCTGGGCGTGGTCGGGCAGATCATCCCGTGGAACTTCCCGATCCTGATGGCGATCTGGAAGCTCGCCCCGGCACTCGCGGCCGGCAACGCGGTGGTGCTCAAGCCCGCCGAGCAGACCCCTGCCTCGGTGCTGCTGCTGGCCGAGCTGACCGCCGACCTGGTGCCGCCGGGCGTGCTCAACATCGTCACCGGCTTCGGCGAGGAGGCCGGCGCCCCGCTGGCCGCCAGCAAGCGGGTACGCAAGCTCGCCTTCACCGGCGAGACCGGCACCGGCCGGCTGATCGCCCGGGCCGCCGCCGACAACCTGATCCCGGCCACCCTCGAACTCGGCGGCAAGAGCCCCAACCTGTTCTTCGCGGACGTCGCCGCCGCCGACGACGCCTTCTACGACAAGGCCGTCGAGGGCTTCGCGATGTTCGCCCTCAACCAGGGCGAGGTCTGCACCTGCCCCAGCCGGGCACTGATCGAGTCCCCGGTCTACGAGCGGCTACTCGGCGACGGGCTGGCCCGGGTGCGCGCGATGCGCCAGGGCGACCCGCTGGACACCGCGACCCAGGTCGGCGCGCAGGCCAGCGCCGAACAGCTGAAGAAGATCCTCTCCTACTTCGAGATCGGCCAGGCCGAGGGCGCCAAGGTCCTGGTCGGCGGGGAGCGCGCCGACCTCGGCGGCTCGCTGGCCGGCGGGTACTACGTGACGCCGACGGTCTTCGAGGGCGTCAACAGCATGCGGGTCTTCCAGGAGGAGATCTTCGGACCGGTCGTCTCGGTCACCCGCTTCGAAGGCTTCGACGAGGCGGTCGCGCTGGCCAACGACACCCAGTACGGGCTCGGCGCGGGTGTGTGGACCCGCAACATCAACACCGCCCACCGGGCCGGGCGCGCCATCCAGGCCGGCCGGGTCTGGACCAACTGCTACCACGCCTATCCGGCGCACGCGGCGTTCGGCGGCTACAAGAACTCCGGCATCGGGCGGGAGAACCACAAGGCGCTGCTGGAGCACTACCAGCAGACCAAGAACCTGCTGGTGAGCTACTCCCCCGACGCGGTCGGCTTCTTCTAGACCCCCGACTGGACCCCCGACAGAAGTGGAGCGGGGGGGCGGCGGCGGCCGACCCCAGCCACGCCACAGCCCCCGGCGGGGGTTGGTGGCACAAAACCAGGTCCGGGCAATTAAGAATGTTAGGGGTCCAAG